>NZ_CP127389.1:600000-900000 GCF_030271835.1 Proteus appendicitidis | reverse complement strand
CACTATTTTGACGCGGGTTTTGCCCTATTTTGTGCATTTATTACGATAGTCAGCGCCACACTTGAAGGACGTGGATTAGGTTATTCGGCGATCATCCTCTTTATTTCTCTGGGAATGATCATGAAAACCGCCTTAACACGCCTTGAATGGCTAGGTGGTGATAGCTTTGTTATTGGCTCTTTGATAGCCGTTGTTGCTCTCATCGGTGCTTTTATTATCTTCCCTAGTATCGCTATTTTTATTCCGATGTTTAAAGATAGCGCAGGCAATTTTGCACCTTTTGAGTTTATCGCGATTTTAAGCCAAGCTCATATTGTGCAAGTGATGCTCAACTCTATTGTGCTTTCTATTGCCGTAGGGATAGGCTGTACTTTCTTTGGTTTAATTCTGGCAATTTATACGTCTCGTATAGCGGTACGCTCTGCCATTATTGGTCGTGTATTTTCTATATTACCTATCGTTACTCCCCCTTTTGTTGTCGGTTTAGGAGTGACGTTAATGATGGGACGCTCTGGTTATGTAACAGAGTTTCTCGCCACTTACGCAGGGCTTGAAAATACCAACTGGTTATATGGTTTTACAGGGATTTGGTTGGCGCAAGTGCTCGCGTTTACGCCTATGTCTTTTATGATTTTAGATGGTGCGATTAAAACCATTCACCCTTCATTAGAAGAAGCCTCTTACACCTTAAGAGCCAACCGTTACCAAACGTTCTTTAACGTCTTTATGCCGTTACTTAAGCCGGCTTTAGCCAATGCGTTTTTAATTGTGATTGTGCAATCTCTTGCTGACTTTAGTAACCCACTCGTTTTAGGCGGTAACTTTGACGTTATTGCGACACAAATTTATTTCTATATCACCGGCTCTCAGCTTGATTATCAATCAGCCAGTACATTAGGTGCATCACTGTTAGTTTTCTCACTATTGGTGTTCTGTGTGCAATATATGTGGATTGGTAAACGTTCTTACGTCACGGTATCAGGTAAATCTTATCGCGGTGATGTTCAGCCTCTGCCATCGTCACTGATTGCGTTTGTCACAACCGTTCTCGGTATTTGGGTTGTCTTTAATATTCTGCTCTATGGCAGTATTTTCTACGGCAGTTTCACCGTTAACTGGGGCGTTGATTACACCTTAACACTTGATAACTTTATCAAACTATTTGGTCAAGGAATGAGCGACGGTGCATGGCCTTCGTTGTTAGATACCTTGTTATATGCAGGTATTGCAGCGCCAATTACCGCTATTCTTGGACTATTAATTGCCTATATCGTGGTACGCCAAGACTTTAAAGGTAAAAAAAGTATCGAGTTCACAACCATGCTTTGTTTTGCCGTACCAGGAACCGTCGCTGGTGTCTCTTATATTCTTGCGTTTAATGATTCGCCTTTCTATTTAACGGGAACGGCGGCAATTGTCATTATTTCGATGACAATGCGTAACGTACCTGTAGGAATACGTGCGGGTATTGCGGGGCTGGGGCAAATTGATAAATCGCTTGATGAAGCTTCTTTAAGTTTAAGAGCGAACTCCATGAGAACCATTTTCTATGTGTTATTACCGTTATTGCGCCCTGCTATTTTGTCTGCGCTGATTTATAGCTTTGTGCGCGCAATCACTACAGTTAGTGCCATTGTCTTCCTTGTTACACCAGATACACGCGTGGCAACTGCTTATATTTTAAACCGCGTTGAAGATGGTGAATACGGTGTCGCAATTGCCTACGGCTCGATTTTAATCGTCGTCATGTTGGCAATTATTTTCTTATTTGATTATTTGATTGGCGAAGCCCGTGTTTCACGCTCTAAAGCCAAAAATGCACAGTAATACGGAGTATAAATCATGACACAACAACATTTCGTTGAACTGAAAAATGTAATTAAGCGTTTTGGCACTAACACGGTGATTGAAGATCTCAGTTTGTCTATTCCACAAGGCAAAATGGTTTCATTATTAGGGCCTTCAGGTTGCGGTAAAACCACGGTATTACGTTTAGTCGCGGGATTAGAAAAACCGACAGAAGGGAAAATTTTCATTGATGGTGAAGATGTTACCGATCGCTCAATTCAGCAACGCGATATCTGTATGGTGTTTCAGTCTTATGCCCTTTTCCCTCATATGTCATTGGGAGAAAACATTGGCTATGGTTTAAAAATGCTAGGACGTCCGAAGGCTGAAATTAAACAACGTGTTTCCGAAGCCTTAGATCTGGTGGATTTAGCGGGCTTTGAAGACCGTTTTGTTGACCAAATTTCAGGAGGACAGCAACAACGTGTCGCTTTAGCTCGCGCCTTAATTTTAAAACCTAAAGTGCTGCTTTTTGATGAACCATTAAGTAACCTTGATGCCAATTTACGTCGTAGTATGAGAGAGAAAATTCGTGAGTTACAACAACAGTTTAATATCACCTCTCTTTATGTAACCCATGATCAAAGTGAAGCATTTGCGGTTTCTGATATGGTTTTAGTAATGAATAAAGGGAAGATAATGCAATTAGGTTCACCGCAAAATCTTTATCGTCAACCCGCGTCTGAATTTATGGCAAGTTTTATGGGAGATGCAAACTTATTCCCTGCCACATTGGGCGCTGATTATGTTGAGATCTTCCACTATCGCCTACCAAAACCAGACACGTTTAACACCACGAAAACCGAAGTTAGAGTGGGAGTTAGACCAGAAGCGATCACCTTATCTCAACAAGGCGATGCTTGTCAGCAATGCAAAATCGTCCATGTCGCTTATATGGGACCTCAATATGAAGTGACCGTGGAATGGCAAAATCAAACTTTGCTATTACAAGTCAATGCGACTCAGCTTCAGCCTAGCGTAGGCGACAGTTACTATCTGCAAATCCATCCTTATGGCATGTTTATCCTAGAATAAGAATATTTATCTTAAAGGTACCTTTCAGGTGCCTTTTTCATTTCTGCTTCACCCTCCCATAAAAAATATTTTTATTTAAAAATTACAATAAGTTATAAAAATTTTGTCTTTTTGAAAAAATCATCACTTGCTAATGATAATTATATTTACTTACAATATTTACAAAATGTTATGTTATAACATTTTAAAACAAAGGAGGTTATCAAAATGAAAAAATCGGTTTTCAGTTATACAACGCTTTTTATTTCAATAAGTTACTCTTTATTTGCGAATGCAAACACCACAATAAAAACAGAGGAAAAACCACAAAGTGAGGTATTAAAGGTTTATTCAACGCCTTTACAAACATCAGCAGAAAAAATGGCAACACCTGTTGCAGTTTTTACACAAGAAGATCTGCGAGCTAATCGTAGTGCATCTATTGCAGAAACATTGACATCTCTACCTGGTTTTCATGCCAGCTTTTTTGGTGGAGGTTCAGTACATCCAGTTATTCGGGGAATGTCAGGAAATCGAGTCAAAGTATTACACAGTGGTAGTGATCTTATGGATGTTTCATCTATTGGTGCAGATCACGCGATCACCAGTGAACCTTTTTTAAGCCAACGTATTGAAGTGTTAAAAGGATCTGCAACATTACTTTATGGTGGAGGTACGATAGGTGGCGCCATTAATGTTATTGATAGCAAAATTCCTATGTCAGTGCCTGAAAAAGGCTACGACGGCGAATTACAGTATCAATACGATTCCGTTTCTAAGGGGAATATAGGGGCAGCCGGATTAACATTAGGACAAGATAATTTAGCTCTGCGTATTGAAGGCACGAAACGTTATCAAAGCGATTACAACCAACCAGCACCTTTGCATCAAGGAGAGTCTCGCCGTTTAGCTGGCTCTTATCAAGATAACCAATCTGCAAATATCGGTGCATCGTGGATCTTTGATGATGGTTATATTGGGATTGGCTATGGTGAACAACATCGCCGATATGGATTACCTGGCCATACTCATTTTCATGATCATGAGGAGGAACATCATCACGTTTCTACTCACCCTCCTGTAACCGGTCATCATCATGATCACAATCATGAATACCCTGATGAACAACATGAACATGGCATTCCCTATATTATTATGGAGAGTAAACGATGGGATCTACGTGGTGAAAAAAGTAATCCATTTACCGGTGTTGAATCGGTACGTTTCAGTGCGGCCAGAACCCATTATCATCATGATGAAAAAGAAGGTCATGAAGTTAGTACCCAATTTAAAAACAAAGGAGATGAATTAAGATTTTCTTTCACACATCAACCTATTTTAGGCTGGCGTGGTGTTATTGGTGGGCAATTTAATCAACGTGATTTTAGTGCTTATGGAGAAGAAGCTTATGTACCATCAACAAAAACCAAAAATCACGCCCTCTTTTTATTAGAAGAATACCAATTAGGTGATTTTCGCTATGAATTAGGCTTTCGCCAAGAGTGGCAATCACTGTTAAATAGAGAAACGCAAAAAAACAATAAGCAGAATGCATCTTCTATTTCTGCTGGATTAGCGTGGAATTTTACACAAGACTATTTTTTAAATTTATCACTATCACACACGAAAAGATTACCGGTAGCAGAAGAGCTTTACGCGAATGGTGTTCATGCTGCAAGTCGAACTATTGAAAAAGGCGATCCTAATTTAACCGCAGAGGCAGCAAATAATATTGATATTGGAATAACTAAAGTTACAGGTGATATTCAATTCAATATTAGCTCCTATTATAACCGTATTAATAATTATATTTACGGTCAGTTTACTGGCACTGAATTAAATAATGGTTATCGTTCATTACAATATGTTCAAAATGATGCACAATTTAAAGGTATAGAAGGTAATATTGATTATTACTATAACCAAGATAGCTTAATTGGTATTTCTGGTGATTATGTTAGAGCAAAATTACTGCATAATAAGGGAAATATACCAAGAATACCGGCTTATCGTTTAAGTACTTATATTAAACATAGTATTACAGATAATTTAACTGGACAAATCCGTGTTGACCATTTTGGAAAACAAAATAAAACGGCAGACTATGAAACACCAACAGATGCTTATAATACGGTTAGTTTAGGTAGTGAATATATCGGTTATTTAGATCAAACCCATTATACCTTATATGCCAAAATTAATAATATCTTTGATGCAAAAGGAAAAGACAGTACCTCTTATATTAAAGATGAAATGTATTTACCGGGTCGTAATATTATCTTAGGCGCCACTCTTACATTCTAAGTATAAAACAATAATTATGAAAAAAAGTAAATTCTCTATTATTTTACTTATGCTTTTGTCGTCTCCTTTATATGGAAAAGAGAATAATAAAGATAAAAGCAAAGAAAAAGAACTACCAAACGATGTTATTACTGTTAAAGCAGCATCAATAAAAAACAAAGAGACATTCTCTTCATTGTTACTGAATAATCGGGAAGAGATAAAAGGAAAACAACTTGAACAAATAAAGTCCAATACAATTGGCAATACCGTTTCAAAAGTCGCAGGAGTACAAGCAGAAGGTTTTGGTCCTAATGCCGCAAGACCTGTTATTCGTAGCATGTCTGGAAATAGAGTGGGTATTTTAGTCAATAACCTTCCTATTAATGATATTTCATTTATTAGCGGAAATATGCCTATTCCCATTGATATGAATAGAATTAATGAAATATCGATCAGTAAAAACTCTGAAGCACTGCTTTATGGCGGTAGTAGCAGTGGTGGTGCAATTCATTTGTGGGATGATAGGATAATGACACAGTTGCCTGAAAAAGCGATTTCAGGCGCCGTGACATTTAATGGAAGTACTAATAACGGTAATGGTGGATCAGCAAATATTAAATTCAGTAATGAAGAAAACTGGGTGTTTAATATTTCGGGTGCCACTAAACGTGTTACTAGATATAAAATTCCAACACATTCTAAAGCAGCACCTTGTTATAGCTATCAGCAACTAAAAAGTCACTTTGCGTTACGTGATCAATGCCAAGTTGATATGAAAGTATTTACCAGCCGCAATCCTGAAGCTTACCCTTACATTAGTGAGTTTTGGAAAAAATACAAAGTTGAATATGAATTAAGCGAAGATGATAAATATACTTTTAAAGATAAAGATTATTTTTCAGGTATTGGCTATGTTGATAATGAAGCTAACTCACAATATAAACCCGGTAGCCCCACATCCATTGAACATGTGACACCACCCAAACATTATGTTGAAAATGATAATAAAGAAATTCCTAATAGCTTTTTAAAAAGTCAAAGTGGTAATGCATCACTCTCTTATATTGGCGATGATGGTTATTTAGGTCTATCTGTTACTGATTTTCAAACATCTTATGGTGTACCGGGATATGCCTATCTCACATCGAAAACGACACGAGAAATGTACAAACCTATTTCGGTTTCAAACCATAATCGACGAATAGATATACAAGGAAAACATTATCACTTAACGCCTTTTTTAAGGGACAGTGCTTTTTATTACTCTTATTCTGAATCGAAAGATGAAGAATTGGTGGGGCAAATTGCATCCTCGATATTTGAGACAAAAAGTCACCAATTAGCCTTGGAAACTGCACACACCCCGCTCTTTAATCGAGTAAATGGTGCTGTTGGAATTAACGGTAATTATCGTGACCTGAAAACGTCGGGCTATGATGCTTATTTACCCAGTGTATTAACCAAAGAATACGGGATCTATTGGGTTGAGTCGCTAAATTTATCTCCTTTTGAAATTACTGCGGGATACCGTAAAGGCTATACTCACCATCATTTAAATATTCCCGATAATTATAATAGCGGTCGAGGACAAGGCTCCAATCTGCAAAATCGTCATTTTGATACAAGTGCAAATACACTAGCCTTATCTTTTACGCCAGTTGATGAATGGACATTAAAACTACAACAAAATATTGCTTATCGAGCGCCAGAAATTAATGAGCTTTATACACATGGCCCACATTATGCTTATTTAATTGAAGAACAGGGAAAGAGTGAATTTAATACCGAAAAAAGTAAAAGTATTGAATTATCATCTGTTATTGAGATAGGTAATTTCTCTAATAAGATTAATTTGTATAAAACAGACTACAGTGATTTTAAATTTAGACGATTAACAGGAGTTAGCCGTGGTGGGGTTACCGTTATGGAATGGGATGAAACGGATCTAGAAACAAAAGGATTAGAATACGAATTTAAGTATTTATATGAAATGCCTCACGAGCATAATCTTACATTTACACTATTTGGTGATTTTGTTGAAAACAAAAGTAAAAGAAAGCTCTTTATTGCAGGTAATTATTTGCCTAATCTTCCCAATGAAAAACATGGTATTAGCCTTAATTACCAGCATGGTGAATTAACCGCATTTAGCACTGCGACTTACTATAAAAAACAAAAAGAAAGTGGTGGATTAATGTATGGCGGGGATATTACCTTCCCTTCTTACACATTAGTTGATGCCGGTATTGGTAAAAAATATCATCTTGATAAATTGGATGTTTCTGTTGATTTTATTATTAATAATCTCACCAATACAGAAGCAAGACCGGCATCTTCTCAATTAAAATATTTAGCCCCATTACCGGGTCGAAACTATGGGGTAAATGTCAAAATTGATTTTTAATACCTTCTAATTTAGCAAGATATAAAGTAAGCGAGGCACCCAATGGGTGCCTCTTTTTTTATGATTATAATACTACGACATTTTCCCCTGGTGTGACATCCTGGTGTGAATGTTTGATGTAACACTTGGTTTAATCCATTGTTACTATATTATTGTTTTATATAATAATTACTGGATACTCGTACTGCTCCCTTTTGTTTTATAGGGAATGATAAAGATAAACCTTATCGCCCCTGCTCTACGCTCTATTTTCCTTGAGCGAGATATTTTTGCATTTCATCTGCTGGAACCATACCGCCACCCGTCGCCCATACTAAATGCGTTGCATTTTGCATTTTTTGACTGTCTAGTGATAAACCTTGCAGATAATCTTTAGCTTGAGCGACATGTACCGCCCCCTTCATTCCAGCTAAAGCCGAAGGTTCTAACTTAATTCCTTCTTCTTTATTTAATAAACTGAGTAAGTCATAAAGCTCTTGGTCATCAATAGTGTAATAACCATCAATTAAGCGCTCCATTGCTCGACCAACAAATCCTGATGCACGACCGACAGCAAGACCATCAGCAGCTGTTATGTTATCAATACCAATCTCTTGTACAGAGATGCCTTCGTGTAATTGGGTATAAACACCCAATAACATACAAGGTGAGTGTGTTGGCTCTGCAAATAAGCAGTGTACTGCATCTCCAAATGCCAGTTTTAGCCCAAAAGCAACACCACCAGGACCACCACCAACACCACAAGGCAGATAAACAAACAGAGGATGTTCACTATCAACACGAACACCTTGTTCTTCAAATTGGCGTTTTAAACGTAATCCAGCTACCGCATAACCCAAGAATAATGTTTTTGAGTTTTCATCATCGATAAAGAAACAGTTAGGATCTTTCTCTGCTTCTTTACGACCTTCTTCTACCGCAATGCTGTAATCTTGTTCATATTCAACAACATTAACGCCATGAGAACGTAATTTATCTTTCTTCCACTGACGTGCATCAGCAGACATATGAACACTCACGCTAAAGCCTAATTTCGCACTCATGATCCCAATAGACATACCTAAGTTGCCTGTGGAGCCTACAGCGATACTATATTGGCTAAAGAATTCACGGAATTTGTCAGAAAATAATTTTTCATAATTATCCTCTGTACTTAATAATCCCGCGTTGATCGCCAATTTTTCAGCATGAGTCAGTACTTCATAAATCCCACCACGCGCTTTAATTGAACCTGAAATAGGAAGATGACTATCCTTTTTCAAGCACAATTGACCGCTAATAGGTGTGTTATAACGCTTTTCAAGAGCAACTTTCATCTTAGGAATATCAACGACTTCTGATTCGATAATTCCTTGAGTAACCGCTGTTTCTGGAAATGCTTTCGCTAAATAAGGCGCAAAACGTTGTAGTCGTGCTTGTGCATCAATTACGTCATCTTGCGTTAAACCAACATATGGAAGTCCCTGGTCAGTGGTGGTCACTTTTGGGTTAAACCAAACCACTTCTTTTAAGTCCACTAAGTCACGAACTAGTGGAAAATTACTTATTAATTTATTTATATCTATATGGTTCATAGTCGTTCTCTTTTATATGACAAAAGAAAGCATAAATGTACCGCCTAATGCGACAAAGGAGGCAATAAAGGTCGCGACACTGTAAAAACGAAAAGTTTCACTTAAAGTTGCATTACAATACTGTTTCACTAACCAAAACAGTGAGTCTGTGACGATGGTACAACCAATAGCACCTGAACCAATTGCTAATGTAATAATTTCAGGGCTAATGTCTGGGTATAAAGGCATTAATGGTGCAACAATTGCAGTAGCCCCCATCATTGCAACAGTTGCAGAGCCAACAGCAGCATGAAGGATAATGGCAACTAACCAAGCCAATAAAATAGGATGCATATCTAAGTTAGAAAGAATTAACGCTAAAGATTCACTTAAACCACTGCCTTTTAAAATGCCGTTAAAAGCACCACCCGCACCAATAATTAATAGGATATTGGCAATAGAGCTAAAGCTATCTTCTGTTTTCTTCAATAACGTATTCATGCCCATATTACGGCGAATACCTAATATATAATAAGCAACAAAGGCAGCAATGAACATCGCAGTAATTGGATTACCAATAAACTGTAATGCAGTATAAATCGATGTGCCTTTAGTCATATTTAATTCTGCGGCTGTTTTTATCAGCATCAGAACAATAGGTAATAAGACAGTAAATAGTGTGGCACCTAATGAAGGCAAATCTTTTTCTTCACGAATTTCCATATCAGAAAATTCTTCAGGCACTGTTTTAAATGGTAAGCGTTCGCCTAACATTTTTAAGAATAAAGGGCCACCAACTAAAGATGCAACTAAACCAACGGCAAGACCCGCAACAATAACGGTTCCCATATCTGCCCCTAATTCATTAGTCACGAATAGAGCTGCAGGATGAGGAGGAACAATACAGTGAACAGCCATTAATGCTGTACATAATGGAATAGCTAATTTTAATAATGAAGTATTTGTTTTTTTCGCAATAGAGAAAGCAAGGGGAATAAGTAATACCACACCCACTTCAACAAAGAGTGTAATACCACAAATAAGACCAACCAATACCATAATAACGTCTGGAGATAACCAACGGCATTTTTGTAATGTAATACCGATGCGTTCTGCGGCACCTGATATTTCCATCATCTTACCAAGGATCGTTCCTAAACCGATAATTGCTGCTAAAAATCCTAATGTACCACCAATACCGTTTTCAATCGCATTTACCATTTCTAAAGGATTCATCTTCATTGCAGTACCCACAAAGAAGCTTGCCAATAGTAAGGCTAAAAATGGATGAAACTTAAGTTTTATTATAGTAAAAACAATGAGCAAGATACTAATTACAAGAGTACCTAGCACCCATAATGTTGAATCCATATATCCATCCCAAATATTTTATTTATTGTTATTCATATTGAATATTAATCATTCCTGACTTACAAATGATGAAAATTTACACTAAGATGAAACCAGTTAATTCAAATAAGTGATCAACAGCACAAATAATCACATTATGATGAATAGTAGCATGGTATTTCATCTTAACATTACCTTGATTGTTAACTCGCGTTACTATTAATAACAAAACGAGAATAAAAGAATGTTTGAATCTTCTAGCGTGATTTTAAGAAATAAACGATTATCCAGTTATCAATTAGCAAGACTTCACACTTTTGAAGCAACAGGTCGCCATCTTTCATTCGCTTTAGCGGCAGAGGAACTGTCATTAACGCCCAGCGCCATTAGCCATCGTATTAATACATTAGAAGAAGAGTTGAGTATTAAGCTATTTAACCGCTTTCATCGCCGAATAGAACTAACAGAAGAAGGTGAACGAATTTATTGGGCGCTTAAAAAAACGCTAGAAGATATTAACCAAGAAATTTTAGATATTCATAACCAAGAAGTCTCAGGCATTCTCACCGTTTATTCACGACCTTCTATTGCCCAATGTTGGTTAGTTCCTCGTATTTCAGATTTTACTGAACGTTACCCATCGATTGAATTAAATTTACTCACAGGAAATGATGATATTAACTTTCGAGGTTATGGTATTGATCTCGCAATCTATTTTGATGATAAGCAACTGCAAAACCTTTATTGCGAAGATTTAATTTCAGAATCTATTATTCCTGTATGTAGCCCAGAATACGCAAAAAAGCATGAGCTTATTGGCAATATTCATCATCTTTCTAATTGTACTTTGCTACATGATAGGCAAGCTTGGAGTAATAACTCTGATTTCGACGAGTGGCGAGCTTGGAGCGAATATATGGGGCTTTCTCTTTTTCCTAATCGTAGCAATATCTGTTTTGATCGCTCTGATCTTGCCGTTATTGCTGCGGCTAACCACTCAGGCGTGGCTATGGGAAGAAAACGTTTAGTGCAAAAACAACTGGCTAGTAAAGAATTGATTATTCCTTTTGATAATAGCGAGCTGTTTTGTGCTCAGCGTTATTATCTTGTCACTCGAAATGAAAAGAATAATGCAAAAGTACAGCTTTTCATTCAGTGGCTGAAAAAGCAAATCAAGGAAAGTATGTGATTTTTTTAAGGAAAATCTGATGAAAGAGATGACTTAGCAACTATAATTATATTTTGATATATTAATAAATTGAGATAATAATATAAATTGAATAATTTTACTTTAGCAGAAATAAATTATAAAAATTATATTTAATTAACTGTATGAGTATTGATTTTTAAAATCAGAAAAACATAATACCTTCTAACGTCTAGGAGGTTTTCTTATGTCTATTGCAAAAAAAGTAAGAATAAAAATAAGTCGAATGACACCAGGAACTGTATTCTTAGTAAACGAATTTTATTTTTATAAAAAAGCTAAAAATGCCACATTAAAAGCTATTGCAAATTATATCAAAAACGACGAGCTAAAAAGGCAGTTTGGGTATTTATATCGATTAGCTAAAGGTTTATATTATAAAGAAGAAAAAGGTATATTAGGAAAATTACCACCTTCATATCACGCTGTTTTATCTGCACTTCTTATTTCAAAAAAACAGCAAGTCGGGTTTATTGCAGGGCATGCCCTTTTTAATCAAAAAGGTTTATCAACACAAATACCTACAGTCACTACAATTATCACATCTAAAAAAACGCCTTCTTTTATTAATCTCCGAGGAATTAAAATAGAGGTAATAAAACAAAAAGAGATAAAAAAAGAAAATATAAAGATAAATGAATTCGCATACATATTAAATAATATAGAAAAAATTCAAGATATAGAGAGTGAAATTATTATACATTCGATTAAAGAATATATTCATCTAATTTCATCTGATTATAAAAAATTTGTTCTACTTTATAAAAAATTGAATTATAAAAAAACAAAAGCATTATTGGGCGCACTAATGGAAGAATATCTAAAAACTTATGATGTAGACATAGAAAATTTAATTTGGAAAGTAAAAAATGATTTGAACCAAAAGAGTAAATATCACTTTAATAATATTTCTAATTATATCACCTATAGAAAAAACTGGAATATTGTATTTTGATACTACATAAAAATGAACACCGCTCTCTATTTATTGAAACAATAAAAAAGACATCCGAAAAATTCAACATTCCATCATCTTATGTAGAAAAAGACTATTACTTAACAAATGCGTTATTGAGAATATCAAAATCTATTTATTGTAATAATGTTATTTTTAAAGGTGGAACATCTCTATCAAAAATCTATAAAGCAATTGATAGATTTTCAGAAGATATTGATCTTGCCATCTTACCTAATACAAATTGGAAAGATGCAAAGATAAAAAAAATCATCAAAGAAATTATTCATCTTGCAACAATAGACTTAGAAGATTCTGGAGAAAAATTTAATAATGGCTCAAGGTTTAGAAAAAAACGCTACAAATACCCCAGAATTGATAGTTCTGAATTATTAGGCGAGGTTAAAGATACACTACTCTTTGAATGTAATGCTTACACAACACCTTCCCCAATAATAAAAAGAAATATTTGTTCATTAATAGCTGAATGGGCAATAGCATCTGAGCAAGATCACTTAATTAATACCTATCAGTTAAATGATTTTCCATTCTTAGTACTTTGTTGGAAAAGAACATTTTGTGAGAAAATTCTAGGATTACTTACAGCATCTTCAAAAGGTTTACTTAAAGACAAAGTAAGACATTTTTATGATTTAACACAGCTAAACAGAGTCCAAGAAATAAAACGTTTTATCAATTGTGACAATACATTCTTTGATTTGCTCTCAATTTCAATTGAAAATGATATGACTCATTTTGAAAAAGAAAAACTATCGTGGATCACAGAAGATCTCAGTAAGAATGAACTCTTTTTAAATTTTAGTCAGATTTGGGATGAAATAAAATCCTCTTACTATGGAGATTTTCAAAAAATGATCATTTATAAAGAAAATATGCCAACTAAAAATGAAATAGAAGATACCTTTATGTTAATAAAATCAAGGCTCTACTCTTATTCTCAATCATCTTCTTATCTCAACTTAATAGCAAAATCCTAACTCAAACATCGATAAGCATCATATTCTCGGTAATAGTTAATTTCTTCAATAACCCACTGCAACGTTTTTTGTTGTGCTTGTTGTGTTTGATAAAATAATGCTAAATCACAAACCACCATCCAGCCGTGTAAATTTTTATTTTCAACTGCCTTTGGCATTTCCATATCATCGTCATCAAGGTAAATCTCATCATCAGGTAATTCTTGGATGTAATCCCAAGGAATATAATAAAAAATGGTCTGCTTAGGATGACTATTCCAAGTTGCAATCTCAGTATAAATCCATTCATTTGATTCAAGCATTGAGAGTGATGCAAGCAACTCACTCAGAGTTTGAAATCTCTTTATCATTTACTTTTCCCCTCAAATGCTACTTTTATTTAAAATAAACCCGCAATTAGCGGGTTTATTAATTATTAATTATTAATTCTAAACGTCTATGATCTTATTTAGCCAAAAAGTGTTTATCTTCAATCACAATTAAAGGTTCAATATCACTCTCTTTTTTAATAACTAGAGTAGGGTCTGAACGTAAACAACAACCGCCATAATGCCCACCCACTGTAAAGGTGCAAACTTGGATATAACGATTTGCTACTTTTGGTAAACACCATAATTCTTGGTAAATATTTTCTTGATGATCAAATTGACCACTGGTTTCATCTAACACGTTATCTTTATGATCGACTAAACCAATGTTATTACCACAACGCCCCGCTATCGGTTTAACCGCATAACCACTTTGTGTAAGACGAGGTGTCACTGTGAAATCCGTATCTAACAAATAAGGGTTATCAGGGAACAATTGCCATAAAATAGGTAGAATCGCTTTATTACTAGGAATAAGAGTCCAAAGAGGCTCAAAAACGGTAATTTCAGGACGTAAAAGCACATCGACCAAACGGACTTCGCCTTCAGGATGCCCCGTACGAATAGGGATCAGTGCTTGTTGCTCACTCTCTTCTCTTAGTTGGTCTAACGCCGTTTCCCAAGCCCATGTTTTCCAAACACATTCAACAACACGCTTGTCTGCATCAATCAATTGCCCACGACTATTCCAATGAAGTTCATTTAACCCACGCAGAATTTTACTGTTATAACCTGCTTGGGTCAGTGACTGTTGCATAAAGAGAGCGTGATAATCTTCTTCACTATCATCATCTTGAAGAATATGCACAAAAGGTTTTGCGTCACAGTGCTTCCAAGCATCCGCTAATGCATCAAGTAAGCGTTCGCCGGGGTTAAAGCCCTCTTTAATTCCACCTTTTTGCGCCCATTTTTCGATAATTAAACCAGCTTCTGTATGGCAAGAGGCTGAGTCAGCATTATATTCATAAACTTTGACACCTCTTTCATCCATACAAAAATCTAATCGTCCCGTGATCATTTGATGGCGTCTGTTTTGCCATGACAAACGAATACGAGGCCACAACACTTCAGGGATATCGAATAAACGCAGTAGCTTATCGTCTTTCAAGACTTTTTCAGTTGCATGCAAATACATCAAATGCATTTCATTACTTGCGCGAATAAGTTCCTGTTCTGCACTTTCTGAAATGGTGAAATATTCATAGCTATCTTGATTGATAATATGACCATGTTGCGCAAGGACATAAGCTTTTTCTAGTGGCGAGCTTTCATCTAACCATTTGCCATCTAATTGACCTTTATTATCAAGCTGTTCGGCATGAATATTTAATAGTTCTGGTGTAATTTTAGGTTGAGGAAGGCTATAAGCATTAGGCTCTGTTTGGATCATCCAACCTAATAGCGTTGTATTATCAAAAGTATCTTGAATAAAGTAACCGTTATCCGTCACTTTAAGCGGTAATTCTCGAGTCCATTGTTGCCCTGCGGGTAATCGAGTATGGATAACATTTTGCTCTGCAATACGAATTTTATCTTCAAGCACTTCAGTAATAACAGCAACATGCCCTGTTACTTTAAATTCGCCACCTTCTTGCCAAATCAATAAAGCACCCACTGCTGGTGGTTGTTTGCTACCATTTGCAAAGGCTTGTAATGGCAATATATCGTCATCGATGGTTTTACGTAAAAAACGCAGTGAGAAGATCTCATAAGCCATTCCCACATCAGTAAATACAGCGCCATAATGCAAATAGAGAAAACGGCGAGCAAACTCAACACACTGCCACTTGTGCCCCATATATTCATTACCAATATAACTACGGAATGAATCATTAGCGGCATAGTCTTCTTTATCAATACTGCTGTAATCTGAAGAGTAAATCGCGACACCACCAGGCGCATAGCCTAGCAATGTTCCAAATGGTTCATGACGAATGATATCTTTTACATTCATAATCTCGACCTTGACGATAAATAGATAACTACCCTGCAATACTTATAATCTGTATAAGTATTATAGATAACAATCTTAACGCTGTAGACCATCAGAAGTGAATGTAATTTTATAAATGACAACAAAATGAAAATTGTTGTTTGAGTTTGATACTCGTTTAAGAAGGGAAATCGCGATGAGATAAAAAAAAACTCAAAAATAACCCATTATAAAAAGCCTATAAAAGGTATTTTCGAGCATAAACACAGTCAAAGAGGGTTTTATCTTTTTTGTTGTAACTGCATTATTTACTCTTTATTAATCATAAATGCGAGCGCAAATAACAGATAAAATGGTGTTTAGGCAATATATAGCACTGTTTATCAAAAAAATCTCGACTATCCTGCTAGGAAAAAGCAGGATATCAAAATAGTTTAATGAAAATTAATATCATCTTATAACGTGATGGGTATAAATAATTCATCCAATTAACCGATAACACAGTAGTATGGATTTTACTCATTCAAGCCGGAGCGCTTGTTTATTTTGAAGATCCACACGGAAACTTGATATTCAATTTATTGAGTATTATTGGTGGTTGATAGGAAGAATGAGGTCACTAATGTCAAAGATTTATCCCATTTCTCAAATTATTGGGCATAAAATTCGTAAACAACGCCAGCAACTTCGCTTGTCAGCAAAGGTTGTCGCTGAACGAGTCGGTATTAGCCAGCAACAATTTTCACGTTATGAGAATGGGCTATGTAAGATTGATGTTGATATGCTCTTTCATATTGCACAAGAGCTAAAAGTCACCCCTGCATTTTTCCTACCGCAAAATGAAGAGCAAGTTTCTGCCGTGGCACTGACACAATCCAAACAGTTTTGGAGCGCCCAAAGTCAGATTTAATCTTCTTTATATGGAAATCTTCTCTTTTATCTTCTTATTATGATAAATAAGATTTCCATATATCATTCTTAATTAGATAATCTTACTGGGTGTTATTACCTACAATTATCAATCCCATTCATATATTTATTTCAGAACAACAAATTTTTTTCTTTTATAAAAGAAAATGTTATCACTATTTTTACTGATTTCTCGACCAGCTTAAGCGATATTTTTCGTATAGATTATCTCCTATTTCTAATACAAATTATGTTAACCTTATTAAGAATAATAACAATTATCATTTCAATAATAGGGGTTAAACATGAAATATCGCTATGCGCTCTCTCTCACTGCTCTCTCATTTTTTTCTGCGTCCGCTCTTGCTGTTGAGTATCCCGTTGGTCATCCTATTCTTAAAAATGGTATGGAAATTCAAGGGGTTTATCTGCAACCTATCACCATGGATATCGAAGAAAGTCATCATGCGATGAATCACTTGGCTGCTGATAAAGCAGATATCCATTTAGAAGCAGATATTCATGCCACAGAAGATAATCCAAATGGATTTGCTGAAGGTGATTGGATCCCTTACCTCACCATTGAATACACCGTAACAAAATCCGATGCTCCTGCAAAAAAACAGCAAGGTACATTTATGGCGATGGTTGCCAATGATGGCCCTCACTATGGTGAAAACCTTAAACTGGACGGAAATGGTCAATATAACGTGACCTATAAGATTTACCCGCCTTCATACAACAAAGATATCGCTTTTGGTCGTCATATCGATAAAGAAACGGGTGTATCACCTTGGTTTGAACCGTTTGAAGTATCTTGGGATTTCACCTATAGCGGTACAGGTCGTAAAGGTAGTTACTAATTAGCTTCATAACGGATAAATCCAACCATTTGGATTTATCCTTTTTCTCTTTTTTAAGTGAAACGCTGATGATCAAAACTCTCTCTAAATATACATTATTACTACTCTTAATGGTGACATCCTCTATTTTTGCAGCAGAGAAATACACCGTTGAATTAGAAATGAAAGATGGTGAACTTATTCCCCAAGTACTTGAAGTTCCTGCTAAAACACCCATTAGAATAAAAATTCGTAATACAGGCACTAGCCCTGTTGAATTTGAAAGTACACAGCTACGTAAAGAAAAAGTATTAGCACCGGGCGCCAATTCTGTCGTTGTAATCGCACCACTAAAACCAGGCCGTTACACCTTCTTTGATGATTTTCACCTTTCTCATCCTCAAGGTGAAATTGTTGCAACTGAAAAGGCAGAGTAATTATGGGACAAGTTCTGTTTGTTGTTTGGCGAGAAAGTTTTGAAGCGCTATTAGTGGTAGGCATTATTTATGCGTGGATAAAACGCTCACCAACACCACAACAAGGTATGAAATATTTATGGGGTGGTGTGGCATTTGGGTTATTTCTTGCCATTATTCTAGCGCTAAGTATTTATGGCGTATTTAGCTCACTCGAAGATATGTGGCAATCTCTATTTATGATCGCAATGGAGATCCTCGCTTGCGTACTTATTGTACAGATGGTTTATTGGATGAATGGGCAAGGAAAATCATTAAAAGCAAATATAGAAAATGAACTCACCCAAAAAACACAGCAACAAAGTGCATGGGGTATTTTATTAATTATTGCCATTGCGATTGCCAGAGAAGGCAGCGAAGTAGTGGTCTTCCTCTCTAGCCATATTATGGCCCTCAATGCACAAACAGCACTGCCTTTCTTTATTGAGGTCTTTATTGGCTTACTTGTCGCTGCATTCACACTGTGGCTATTTTTGCTGACTTCAAAAGTTATTTCATGGCGCTATTTCTTTACCGTAACAGGATTTTTATTACTATTCCTTGCCGTTTCTCTGTTATTAAAAGCCGTAGAAGAAATTGCCAATCTATTGATTGAAATGGATTTTGAATTACCTGATTTCTTTATTTATCCACTTTGGGATATTAGCCATATTCTTGATGATTCCAGTGTCTTTGGTAATTTTTTAGTCTCGTTTTTTGCTTATCGTTCTCAACCTATTGGTTTAAGCGTGGTGACATTTATTGTGTATTGGGTGGTTGTAGCACTGTTATTTAAGCGAGGCGCTCGCCATGCTAAATAATGTAAAGTTGCTAAGTAAAAAGATCACCGTTTTTCTATTTATCTTATTGTTTTCTTTTCCTATTTATGCGGAAAAAATTATTCAGGGTATTATTCAAGATAGCGACAATATCGTTATTGCCAAAGGGGATATCCCCACTCCTAAAAAGTTTGAAACCGATATTTTAAATTACCGAGAAAAGGCGGTTGAACAATTAACGCTAGTTGAAAAATCGCTCGATAAATTAATCGAAAGCAGCGAAAAAAATCAGCTTATTAATGCACAAAATGCTTATCAACAAGCGCATTATCATTATGAAGTGATCCGCCCTATTATTGCCCTTTTTGGTACAAGCGAACGTCTATTGAATAATCGAGCCGATTTCTTTCTTGAAAGAGAAAATTCACCTCGTTTTTCAGGATTTCATTTAGTTGAATATCAACTGTTTAAATTAAAAGATCTTCAAAAAGCCACCGAATCAGCAAAAGCCCTTTTAAGAGGCATTAGTGACTTAAAAAAACGTGTCTCGATTGAAGATATTCCTATCCCTAAATTGGTTCAGTCTGCGGGTGATAGCTTAGAGTTTATTTTAACTGACAAACTCGCTGGTATTGAAAATCAATATTCAAACAGCGATCTGGGTGATAGTTATGCCAATTTATCTGGATCGCGCTTAATCGTAGAGATCTTATCTAATCATATTCCAACGACAGAATATCAACTGCTTATCAAACAATATGACGATATAGGGGCTTTGCTTTTAAAATATCAGCGCGATGAAGGTCTATTCCAGCCTTTAACAGCGCTTCCTGAAACAGAAAAAAGTTGGCTTTTTTCTCAAGTAACACAATTGGCAGAGCAAGTGGCAAACTTACGTAGCACGCTCAATATTGATGTTTACTATCACTATAAAGAAGCAAGTGATGAAAAATAAAACGCTCTTTAAATCGCTATCAAAAAACCCTGTTAATCTCAATAAACGTACAACGTTAAAGTGGTTAGGAGGGAGTCTATTACTCGCCAGTATGGGAGCGAAAGCAGTAGAAAAACAAGAGTCTTTATCTACTCCTCGCTATCAACGGGCTATTGCCTATTTAGGTCAACATCAAGCGGGTGTTATTACACCAGAACAAAAGCATGCTTCATTGATTGCACTTAATCTGACAGTAACAAACGCCGATGATGTAAAAAGAATATTCACAACACTGACCCAACGAATTGCATTTTTAACTCAACCCAGAGAACTTCAACAACGGGCTAATCCACATCTTCCTCCTGCTGAATCCGGCATTTTAGGAACACAATTACACCCCGATGAATTAACCGTCACAGTCGCTTTAGGTGATAGTTTTTTTGATAGTCGTTTTGGTTTTCAAGCTAAAAAACCTAAGCGCTTAGAACCAATGAAACCTTTTCCTAATGACCGGCTCGATCCTAAATGGTGTGGGGGTGATGTATTACTGCAACTTTGTGCAAATAGCCCAGAAAGCGTGATTTATGCGCTAAGGGATATTTTAAAACACCTGTCAGGAAAGGTTTATGCTGTATGGAAAATCGATGGTTTTCTTCCTGCCCGTGATATCGATAATCGACAAACACCGATTAATCTTTTTGGTTTTAAAGATGGCTCTGGCAACGCGCCCTCTTCAGACAATAGCTTGATGGACTCTCTTGTTTGGATCACCGAGAAACAAAAAGAGCCACAATGGTGTTTAGGCGGGAGTTATCAAGCGGTTCGCCTTATTCGTTTTGCTTTGGAGTTTTGGGATAGAACACCGCTTGAAGATCAAGAAAATAACTTTGGTCGCCATCGCTCAACTGGAGCACCAATAGGCATGAAGCAAGAGATGGACGATCCGCAATTTGAAAAAGATCCACACGGTGACAGAGTGCTATTTGATTCTCATATGCGACGGGCTGAACCCAGAAACCCAGAGCGTTATAGTGCCAAATTACGCCGACGTAGTTATAGCTACTCATTAGGATTAACGCCTTCGGGTCAGCTCGATATGGGGCTGATCTTTATCTCGTTTCAAAATAACCTTAAAAAAGGTTTTATTGATACCCAAAAACGTTTAGACGGTGAACCCTTAGAGCGTTATATCAAACCTTTTGGTGGCGGATATTACTTTGTGTTACCCGGTATATCTCAAGAAGGTGACATTCTGGCGAAAGGGCTATTCGATTAATCAACACACGATTTTAGGCACTTTGCTTTTAATGCAAAAGTGCCTAAATACGTTCTTTAGCAAATTAGCGGGAGAAATGCGCCATTTTTGCTTTTAATGCATTGCCTAGCTCCACTTGCCTTTCAGGTTCAATAAATCCCATCGTCAATACTGCCGCTACCATTTCCCCTTTTTTATTAAACACAGGGCATGAAATAGATTGCGCGCCTGGAATACCATCAGCAGGCTCCTGACGAATAGCAAAACCTTGTTGGCGAATAGTATTTTGCTGATTTTGTGATAAATCTGCTTCAATCCTCAAATCACTAAAGGTAGCAAAAACAGCACCTGCGGCACTAATTTTATGAGGAACAGGAGTATCAGGCAAAAAATCGATATCAACATGTTTAAAACTACGGTTGTAACGTGTTAAAAACAATTGATTACCTTGAGGTATCACCAATCCCGTAGACATATTATGTTCATCTCTAAACTCACATAATAGCTGATTAATCTCATCCACAAAGGATTGTGGTTTTGGCGTTGCCTGTGCTAAAAAAAGAATTTTACTCCCCAAACAATACTGACTTCCTTCACTCTCTTGATACAGCATTTCTGAGCGACAAAGTGAAACTAAATACTTATGTAAGCGACTTTTTGAAAGCGAACAGGCTTTTGCAATATCTGACGATCGGGCAATACCTCCATTCGACGCAATAAATTCGAGAATGGTAATAGCGATATCAACCGAGTTAACTCCTTGAGAATTCTGCATTTATTTTCTTTACACCTATTCGTTATTTACTTTGTTTTATGACGATATCCCATTATTCTTTTTTTGTCATTTTTACTAGTTTATTTCACTAAAACCTTATTTTAAATAGGGATTTTTAATCATTTTCTATCGATTATTTTCTTTGTCTATTTTTAGATGATCTAACTCAAGGTTAACCATATATGAATTGAGTTTATATATAGTTAACTTTTCTTGTGCGTGAGAATGTCTATGTCTAAAAATCAAACATGGGAATTAAATAGAAGAACGTTGTTAAAAGGAATGGGCGCCATTGGCGTGGCAGCTCTTTCTCCTAACGCGTTCAGTCTAGTTAATGAAAATAAACCCATATATAACCAAAAAATTCGGATCAAATTATCAGAATATAAAACCTTTCGTTCAACCTGTGCGATGGAATGTTTGCACTGTAACCTAACAGCTTTTACGCATAATGGGCAACTTATCAAAGTTGAAGCCACTGAAGGCTTTAATGTGAAATGTTGTTTGCGTGGTATGAGCCGAACTAAGTGGGTATACCATAAAGATCGTTTAACCACACCTTTATTACGCGTTGGTGAAAAAGGGAAAGCGGAATTTAAGCCAATCAGTTGGAATGAAGCGCTTGATCTTATTGAAAAAAATATCAGAGAAACCATTGATAAGTTTGGTAATGAGGGGCTATTTATCTCCACTCATGCAGGCAATATGGACTCGATTAAAAATGATATGGGTAAGGCGTTTTTCGATTACTTAGGAGGCTCTACAAAGCAAGCTGGCTCGCTATGTTGTTCCGCGGTAACAGCGGCGATGATCCCAATGGTCGGTCTGCGCTATGCAGATACTCGAGATACGGTAAAAGATAGTCGCTATATTCTTTGTTGGGGTAATAACCCAGCCGTCACTATGCAAGCCTATTTTAAAAATTACAACCAAGCTCGCCGCAATGGCGCCAGAATGGTGGTTATTGATCCTCGCTTTAATGAAACTGCAGCTAAAGCCGATGAATGGATCCCAATTGTACCCGGTACAGATACCGCGCTCGCATTAGGGATGATCAAAATTATCATTGAAGAAAATCTCACTGATAAACCTTTTTTACGGGCGCATACAGGTGCCGTTTATCTTGTTAACTCACAGCAAAAGCTATTACGCCAATCTGATGATGATCAAGATAGTTATCTGGTTTTTGATACCTTAAGTCAGCAACTTGTTCACCATGAAACACCAAATATTGTTCCTGCGTTAACTCATGATGAACTGCCCGCTAATGCTGAGTATATGACTGTCTTTGAGCAAATTTATCAACAAGCACAATCTTGGACTGTTGAAAAGACCAGCCAAGAAACGGATATTCCAAAAGAAACGATCATTCGTTTAGCTCGCGATTATGCCACCACTAAACCGGCAATGATTGTACAAAATATGTCAGGCGCTCAACGAACAGAGTTCGGTGCTTATGTCGCAGCCAGCCAGTTTTATCTTGCGTTATTAACAGGCAACATCGGTAAAAAAGGTGCCGGAATTTGTGATGCGGGCGGCGCTCGTCAAATGGCGAAATTTAGCCCGATTATTCCACCAGCACCGAATGCCAAACCCATTAAACCAATCCCTGTTGCCAAAGTCGGTGATTGGATTGTCAATGAAAGACCACACCCTATTAATTTTTGGTGGATCATGACAATGGGGGTGATGACGCAGCTTCCTAACACCAATATGGTGCGTAATGCACTGAAAAAAGTTCCTTTTGTTGTTGTCGCAGATAACTTGATGTCATCCACAGCACTTTATGCCGATCTTGTACTTCCTGTTACCACTATTTTTGAAGATACCAGTTTAATGGCGGGTGTTCGTAGTCAATATGTACAATTAATGGAAAAAGCGGTGGAGCCACCCGGAGAAGCAAAACCTGATTATTGGATCTTTGCTCGTCTTGCTGAGCGCTTTGGCTTTGGTGAAGTCTTTAATCAGCCCATCGAACATTACATTGATGCTTGTCTTAAAGGTTCTGGCATTACTCGTGAAATGCTTGAAAAAGGACCAGTACGCCCAGTTGAAGGTGATTGGGTTCCCTTTAAAGATGGTATTTTCCGTACTTCAACGAAAAAAGCGCACTTCTTTATTGAAGAGTGGCAGAGCAAAAATTTCTCCCCTATTGTCACCTATTACCCAGTAAAAGAATCGACAAAAGGCTCCCCTGAACTAGCCAAAAAGTATCCGCTTATGGCGGTACAACGCAAACTTGCCCGTAGTGTTCACTCCAGCCATGGTATGAATGAATGGATCTTAGAAGTACAGCGCAATCAGCCTAATCTTCTTATCCATCCTAATGATGCCTTAGCTCGCGGCATTAAAGATGGTGAATGGGCTATCGCGTTTAATGATCGAGGCGAACACCGTGCGATTGCCGTTGTGACCACTCATATTAAGCAAGGTGTTATCTCATTAGACAATGGATGGTGGGAGCAACAAGGCGGAAGTAGTAGCCATGTTACCAACGATCACGTAGAGCCTTTAGGTAATGGTCATTGCTGTAATAGCACCTTAGTTAACGTAAGACGGGAGGCATGATCATGGCGAAGAAACAGTATGGTTTTCTGATAAACACCAAAGATTGCTACGGTTGTCGCACCTGCTCTATGGCATGTAAATCTGAAAATGCCACACCACCTGGTGTGCTATGGCGCCGTGTTCGAGAATTCAACGAAGACCAACCTAATGCCCAAGCTTTCATTACTATGTCTTGTAACCATTGTGATGATCCACAATGCCTGAAAGTCTGTCCTGCTGACACTTATACCAAACGTGAAGATGGTATTGTTGTGCAAGATCATGACAAATGTATTGGTTGCCAAATGTGTATTATGGCCTGTCCTTATAATGCACCGGTTTATGATCCCGTTGAAGGTAAAACCAGTAAATGCAATATGTGTGCAGATAGACTAGATGAAGGCTTGAAACCGCGTTGTGTTGAATCTTGCCCTACTAGCGCCATTGAGTTTGGTGAAATTGAAGATCTACGTAAAAAACATACAACAAATTGGGCTTTATTGGAAAAACGCTATGGCGTTCCTGATCACACCATCAGTCATCCTAATATTGTCATTATTGGTATGGAGGATTAATTATGCATGATTATCAACTGCCGTTAGTCCTGTTTACGGTGATGAGCCAATGGGGTATTGGCGCGGTATTAGCGCTTTCACTGTATCTATGGCAAAACCAGACTCAAAACGTTGCAATGCTAAGTACTAAAGCATTACGAACAACCGTTGCGTTGATTTGGTTAATTGAAGTTGTTGGCTCCTCAATGTCGATGGGGCACTTAGGTGATCCGCTGGGTGCTTATCGTTCTGTTTTAGGTATTGCCCATTCTTGGTTAAGTCGCGAAGCCATTGCCTTTGTGATGCTAAATGGATTGATTTCATTATGGGCATTAGCGAGTTGGGTACAGCCCCATGCTATTCGCCGTAATAGTTTGATTGGATTATTTTGTGGTGTGATTGGTTTGCCTGTGATTTTGGTTACGGCACAAATCTATTACCAAATGCAGGCACACCCGTTATGGCATACGCCAGCAACACAAATTAGCTTTATTGGTACAGCGTTGTTACTGGGTTTTGGATCGATGATCCCTTGGTTACGTTTACAAGGTAAAACCATTAGCAATGCATTAAAAATAGGAACATTAATCGGCGCATTATTAGTACTTGTGGGAGTCGTTATAAGAGCGCAAGTAGCCGGTGCAGATGTAGCAAGCCTATTATTATGGTGGCAAGTCATTGCTAGTCTGATGATGGGTATTTGTATTATTACGTTGTCTCACAGTGCGTTATTTAGCAAAACATCACTCTCTATTATCGCTATTTTGATGCTTTTTAGTGGCGAAATTGCAGGCAGGATGTTGTTCTATGGCAATGTAATGGCGCAAGCTCCTTGGTTCTAAGTGTGTTATCTCTCTAAGTTAAATTGCATGGTTAAATGACAGGGTTTAAATCACTGAAGTAAATCACTTAGTTAGCTTGCTTATTTAACCTTGTTTTCATCCCCGATGTTTCACTTGATATTTTTATTTACCTTAACATTACCTTTAATTTGCCCCGAATTTATTTGGGGTATTTTTTTATCTTTGATGAAATAATCATCTAGCTATCTTTATCAATAATAGGCAAAATTAACATTAATCATTTAGCACAATTCCCTGTTTACTATTAAAAAAGAGAGCGCTTCGCATGACTGGATTAATTATTACCATCGCGTTACTGGGTCTTATTTTTTATTATTACAACCGTATTATCTCTATGCGTGAAGCGGTTATCTCCAGTGAAACTGAAATTTCAGTACAATTAGATCGTCGTGGCAAAGTGTTCGATAGTTTATTAGCCACTGTTAAAAAATACCTTAGCCATGAGTCTGAAGTATTTACTAAAATCACTGAATTAAGAACACAAGCTCAAAGCACAAATACTAAAGAAGCCAAAGCGGCTGAAGATGAATTATCAAAAATTGTCTCAAGTGGTGCCATTAATGTGGCGGTTGAAAATTACCCTGAATTAAAATCCGACACTATCATGGCAAATTTACAAGAAGAGATTGTTTCAACAGAAAATAAACTCTCTTTTGCAAAGCGTGGTTACAACCGTACTTTAGAGCAATACCGTGCTTTCATCGCTTCTATTCCTGCGGTATTTATCGTCAAAATTTTCCCAAGCCTTGTTATTGATAAAGAGTACTGGCGTCTTGATGAAGGAACCATTAAAGCGGAAGAAGCGCGCCGCATTAATTTCGATTAATTTGCTGGTGGTAAGAGAGATTTATTACTACTAGATTGATAAAAACAGCACTTAGCGGTGCTGTTTGGAGTCACTAATGGATTTCAGAAATGTTCTACGAAAAAATGCTATTCGAACTCGTTTTGTTATAGCAACATATTTACTGTTAATGCTTATGATCGGTTTACTGGTGGATACGGCTATTGGTGCCAATCCTTATTTAGATCTTACCGATAATATGTTGGCATTTCTGACGTTTCAATCTCTTCCCATTGCTTCATTAATTATTCTCGCTATCTCGATTTTATTGCTTATCTTTATTCATTTTAAAGGGCATAAAATTATGCTCACGGGAATGAATGCGCGATTAATTAGCCCTGATGACACTTTAAATGCACAAGAGCGCCAGCTCCTTAATATTGTTGAAGAGCTTAGTTTAAGTGCAACTCTTGGCTACATTCCTAAACTCTATCTTCTTGATACACCAGAAGCGAATGCCTTTGCAGCTGGCTGGTCTGAGAAAAATGCCTTTATTGGTGTAACAACAGGCTTATTAAATCGTCTTAATCGCCAAGAAGTACAAGCAGTATTAGCGCATGAAACCGGGCATATTATTCATGGTGATTCACGACTGACGTTATATGTTGGCATATTAGCTAACGTTATTCTGACAGTAACTAATATCTTTGGTAGTCGCTTATATATTGCCTCTGGTAACCGCGGTGGTAAAAGTAATGATGCAGCAAGCAAAGCGCGACTCATTTTAATTATTCTCAACTTGGTTTTACCGATCATTACACAGGTGCTCTATTTCTATTTATCCCGCACTCGTGAATATATGGCAGATGCCGCTGCGGTTGATTTAACCCAAGATAATCAAGCGATGATTAATGCATTAAAGAAAATTTCAGCACAACATGACACTGAAAATTTTGAAGATGGTTCGACGGGACGTGCTTATCGTAAAGCGGCCTTTATTTTTAATAAAGGAGATTCGTTTTTCTCAACGCATCCCTCTATTGAAAATAGGATCGCAGTGTTAGAAGGTCGAAAAACGTTTTAATTCATGTTGATACAATGCTGTAAAAAGAAAAAAGCGTTTGCACCCTATTAATAAACAGGTGAAAACGCTTTTTCTTATTTCTTAGCTTTCTTAGCAATTTTCTTAGCGACAATCCAATTAACGTTGTTTTTCACCGTGATGGAAAATAGCCGTACGTAAACGCTCTTGTTGCTCATAACGCAGTGGAAATTCAATTGTTTTATTTTTACCTAATTCCACTAAAAGTTCGTTCATGGTTTGAATACTGGTTGTCGCAATAGCATCATCAACCTGTTTAACCACTTCATCATAATGAGACATCGTTATCTCCTTTTTCTCATAAAAATCTTAACTGCTATCATATTACAAGAAGGAGAAATTCTATATTTTTAGTCGCACAAAGCATGACTAAATTGAGTTAAGTGGTTTATTTTTTGTCTCTTGACCCAATAACATCACCGCTAATATTCCAATCACAATCGAAAAACTGAAAATCAAAAATATAGAGCTTATTTCAAATTGATATTGAACCAAATATCCCACCATTAAAGGTCCTAATATTCCACCAATACGCCCTATTGCGGTTGCTGTTCCGGCACCAGTTGTCCGAATTCCATCGGGGTATTGTTCTGGTGTATAAGCATATAAAGCCCCCCATGCGCCCAAATTAAAGAACGATAACAACATACCGAAAATAAGCAATGTTGCAGTAGAGTCAGCCACACTGAAATAATAAGCACTAATGGCGGTTCCAGCTAAATAAGTCACTAAAACAAACTTTCGCCCATAGCGCTCAATTAACCAAGCTGCCGTAAAATAACCAGGCAACTGTGCTAATGTCATAATAAGCACATATTGGAAGCTCTTAATTAAACTAAAACCTTTTAACATGGCAACACTAGGCAACCACAAGAAAATACCGTAATAAGAGAAAACCACACAAAACCATAAGATCCACAACATTAACGTTGAGCGGCGATATTGTGGTGACCAAATTAACGCCATTGATTGGCGAATTGATAAACGTGTTTTTTTCTGTGAAATAGACGATGAGGTAGGTTCGGGTAATTTTGAGCGTAAATAGAGGGCATATACCGCAGGTAATGCGCTTAATAGCATAGCCATACGCCAGCCATAATCAGGAATAATAAAATAAGCAATCAACGCAGCAATTAGCCAACCGACCGCCCAAAAACTCTCTAATAAAACAACAATACGACCTCGTTCATGGGTTTCAACGCTTTCACTAACAAGTGTGGAAGCAACAGGTAATTCTCCACCTAATCCCATTCCGATAAAAAAGCGTAAAACAAGCACCACCATCAAAGAGCTTGCTAATGCTGTTAATCCACAACCTAAGCTAAACAGCAATAAAGTAAAGATAAAAACAGGTTTGCGCCCTTTTCTATCTGCCATAATGCCAAACACAAATGCACCAATAGCCATTCCAATTGAGTTGACACTACCAATCCAACCCAATTGTGATGCCGTTAATCCCCAATCTTCTTTTAATGCTGTGAGTAAAAAAGCCAATAATCCCACATCCATGGCATCAAAAGTCCATCCCATACCTGCGATACATAAAAGCTTATTACGAGAGATTGCCTCAGGCGCTTTGCCTGTTTGGCTTGCCGTTGTCATTACATTTCCTTTCCATCCCGATTAAAGTGTTTAGTATACTAAACAAGAAAAATCATTTTGTTAATAGAGAAGTCATTTTTTAAATAAAAATTAACATTTATGCTGAAAAAATAGCTAAAAAAAATCGGTACCTCTAGTTAAGGTACCGATTTCAACTTTTATCACTTTTTCTTTTGTTTTTTTGATTAGCTTCTTAAACCGCGACCTTTTTCAATTAAATACCATGCAATCACATAAAACGCAGCAATAAAAAGACACAGTACGCTAATCGTCACTGTTAAAGAGACATCGGTAATTCCCAGAAAACCATAACGGAAACCGCTTATCATATAAACAATCGGGTTTAATTTAGATACCCCTTGCCAGAATTCAGGTAAGAGTGACAGTGAGTAGAACACGCCACCTAAATAGGTTAATGGTGTTAAAACAAACGTTGGAATAATACTAATATCATCAAAGGTTTTCGCAAAAATCGCATTTAATAATCCTGCGAGAGAAAACACAATGGAGGTCATCAGTAATGTCACAACGACCATTGTCCAAGAATGTATTTCCAATGGTACAAAAAATAGTGAGATTACCGTCACTAACACTCCGACACAAATACCACGAGCAACACCCCCACCAACAAAACCCGCAATAACAACATGCGTTGGAACAGGTGAAACTAATAATTCTTCAATGCTACGTTGGAATTTAGCACCAAAAAAGGAAGAGGAAACATTGGCATAAGAGTTTGTTATTACTGCCATCATAATCAGGCCTGGAACAATAAACTGCATATAATCTACGCCCCCCATATCGCCAATTCGTTTACCAATGAGGTTCCCGAAAATAACGAAATAGAGAGACATTGTTATCACTGGTGGAATTAATGTTTGCACCCAAATACGCCCAAAACGGGTGACTTCTTTAATCCAAATTGTTTTGAGGGCTACCCAATACAGCTGAATCATTCCCTCTCTCCTTCTACGGTATGATCTTCATTCACTAAATGAACAAATAATTCTTCAAGACGATTGGCTTTATTTCTCATACTTAACACTTGAATACCTTGTGCATTAAGTTGAGCAAAAACACTGTTTAATCCTTGTTCTCTTTTAACATCAACTTCTAAAGTCGATGTATCAACCAAGCGATATTGATAATTTTGTAATTCAGGCAATGGGCTTTTAGGTGCTAAGTCTAAAATAAATGTTTCAGACTCTAATTTACTTAATAAACCTTTCATACTGGTATTTTCAACCAGCTCACCACGTTGAATAATACCAATATTCCGACACAGCATTTCTGCTTCTTCTAAATAGTGAGTCGTTAAAATAATGGTGGTACCTTCAGCATTTAATTGTTTTAAAAACGTCCACATTGAGCGACGTAATTCAATATCAACACCTGCTGTTGGTTCATCAAGAATAAGCAATTTAGGTTGGTGCATTAACGCACGCGCAATCATTAAACGACGCTTCATTCCTCCAGATAAAAAACGCGCTCTATCATCACGTTTTTCCCACAAATCTAACTGAGTTAAGTAAATTTCGGCACGTTCTAGCGCTAATTTACGAGGCACACCATAATAACCCGCTTGGTTGAGAACAATTTGTAATACGGTTTCAAAAGGGTTGAAATTGAACTCTTGTGGCACTAATCCTAACTGGCGTTTTGCATTGACCATATCGGTATCGGTGTCATAACCAAACACTTTTACTTTGCCGCTACTCTTATTGACTAACGAGCTAATAATACCAATCGTGGTCGATTTACCCGCACCATTAGGACCTAATAAAGCATAGAAATCGCCAGCCTCAACGGTGAGGTTAATACCTTTTAGCGCTTTTACGCCATTGTGATAAGTTTTCGTTAACTCCGTTAACTCCAATGCATACGTCATAAGTGGGAATTACCTTTTATCAACTGCATTATTCAGCATTGACTGAGCTGAAATCAGAAAATAGCTATTCAACTAAACTTTGCTAATGCTACGTATTGCTCACACGCTTTGAATTAGAAAATAAGCTTAGTTCAATAGGATCAAAATGGAATAAGGATATTCTAGAGAAAATAAAGTCGTAAATAAACCGTTTTAGGGTTTATGACACAAACGAATAAATAAATTTTTCTTAACTATTGTAATAATAAAGAATAAGAGCTGCAGAGAAAATAAATTAGCCATCAAGGCTCTAGGTTGTTTTATTTCTTACTGATATTCTGATGTTTTTATAAATTTATCTCTTAGTGCAATCATTTAGCCTAATTGATACCAATAAAATTATTGCCCTTGTTTCTCAATCTTACTGATAGATATTAGCTTGCCATTTATCGCCCCAATCAATAATGCTGATTATTTTTTATCATTTGGGCTTTCAGTGTAAAAATAAAACCAATAATCATGAACATTAGATTTATTTATATAATATTTATAAGTGTCTATTTTTGAATAATACAACAGCAGGTTTAACAACCAGTTATCTTTTTATACATTTGATTTACATCAAGGAATGTATTGATAAATTCATTAAACAAATGCTATAAAAAGATCTATCTTATTTGAAAGCGAAAAATTACAAGTAATTATCTGTCATTTGGCCTTAAAAAGCCCTCTGATTAATTCAAAAGTAATGGTATAAAAATACCCTTTCTTAATGGATCTCTCGCATCCAACAATAACACAAGAGCTATTTCGTGTTGGCGTACTGTCAGCGCAAATGGTGGGAAACCGAATTTACAGGCAGTCACGTCATGATGAGAAAAATTGAAGAGCTGTTAGCCAATAACAAGCAATGGTCAGAATCTGTTACTGAAGAAAATCCTCAGTTTTTTAAAGATCTCTGTAAAGGTCAAAAACCTCACTTTTTATGGATTGGTTGCTCTGACAGCCGCGTTCCAGCAGAAAAACTAATCAACGCAGCACCGGGTGACTTATTTGTTCACCGTAATGTGGCAAACTTAGTCATTCACACTGACTTAAACTGCCTTTCTGTGATCCAGTATGCGGTTGATGTATTACAAGTTGAGCATATTATTGTCTGTGGTCACTACGGTTGTGGTGGCATTGAAGCCGCAATTGAAGGCACTGAGTTAGGGCTTATCAATAACTGGTTACTGCATATCCGTGATATCTGGTACAAACACAGTTCAATGCTAGGTGAGCTTGCACCACAAGATAGATTAAACCTACTTTGTGAGCTAAACGTTATCGAGCAAGTATACAACTTGGGGCACTCAACGATTATGCAAGCCGCGTGGAAACGTGGACAAAAAGTGATGATCCACGGTTGGGTTTACGGGTTAAATAACGGTGAACTACACGACCTTGATATCACTTCGGATAGTCGTGAAAAACTTGAACTTTCTTATCGTCAAGCGATGGCAAAATTAAGCCATCCACGCTAATACACTCCGCACACCAACAAAAAACCCGCTTTTCAGCGGGTTTTTTCACTTCTATTTGAAGTCAATTGATTACTCATCTAATAACGTTACATGCCCAATATAAGGCAGATGACGATAACGCTGTGCATAATCGATACCGTAACCAATAACAAATTTATCTTCAATGGAGTAACCAATCCACTCAACTGGCACATCAACTTCACGACGAGAAGGTTTATCCAATAAAGTACAGATAGAAATAGAAGCTGGCTCCCGTAAACTTAAAATCTCTTTAACACGATTTAAAGTATTACCTGAGTCAATAATATCTTCAACAATCAGCACATCTTTACCACGAATATCTTCATCGAGATCTTTAATGATTTTAACGTCACGCGTTGACGTCATACCATTACCGTAACTTGATACAGTCATAAAATCGACTTCATGGTTTACATTAATTTCACGACATAAATCTGCCATAAAAATAAAAGAACCTTTTAACAAGCCGATTAAAACAAGATCGTGTTGTTCTTGACGTGGACGGTAATGTTCTGTGATTTCACGACCTAGCTCAGCAATACGCTGTTTGATCTCTTCTTCAGAGATCATGACATCAACAATATGTTTCATGATTTATTTCGATTGGGTTAACGGGGAAAGCAAACGATTGTACCAGAACTTCCTTCATCATGCGATGATCTGATTTAATGAAAATAAAGGCACAAAATATCAATTTCATGCCATTTATTAATTTATCTTACTGATATTAATGGTTTTTACAGTGTTTGATTATTTGCTAACGGTAAAACCCGCCATCATTCCGGTATCTTCATGTTCTAATAAATGGCAGTGCGCCATAAACGGATGTGCTTTTGTGGCTAAATGATCGAATTTCAGCAAAATTTCGCTAAATTGACCTTCAACTTTCACGATATCTTTCCAACCTTGGCGATGTTTTTCTGGCGCGCGACCATTTTCAGATAAAATACGAAATTGCGTACCATGCACATGGAATGGATGCAACATCATGTCACCACGACCAGAAACAACCCAACGTTCATAAATGCCCTGCTTCACATCAAATGCGGGTTCAGTCATTGAGAATGGTATTCCATTGATATTATTGGCATTATAAATATTTAAATCACCATTACCATGCCCACAATTCATTCCCCCCCCCATCATGCCACTGCCGTTACCTTGGCGCATATGACTCATTCCATGATGAATACCCGCTAAAGCTTTATCACCATAACGCTCTGTTAATAGCATCATGCCTTGCATATCTAAACGCATATCCATACGCAAATGTAATGTACGAGTTGCAATGTTACTGAGTGTTGGTAATGGCGGAATTAATGCTAATTGATCAGGTAAAGTACCTTGTGCTTTTTCTGCTGACGGCAATAAACGTAACACAGGTAATACATTATCAAACGGTGCTAACACCATACCCATTTGGCGTACAGGTAAAGTGACAATATCAAAATCTCGACCATCCGAGGTATCCACTAAAACCTCAAAACGCTCTCCCATTAAAATAGGAAGCTCTGTTACTTTTACGGGTTCCGCTAATAATCCACCATCGCTGGCGATCACATACATCGGTCTGCCATCACTAGTGGCAAGATTTAAGCTGCGCGCATTACACCCATTTAAGAAACGTAATCTTACCCAGCCTTTGGGCACAATATGTTGTGGTTGGATCGCTCCATTGGTTAACATCATATCGCCAAACCAACCAATTGCCGCACTCATTACATCGAGTTGATAATCGATTTGTCCATCACTGTCTAAACGTTTATCTTGCAAAATAATCGGTAAATCATCAACGCCCCAGCGATTAGGTAATTTACGGCTTGCGGTTTCATCATCTTCAATAATCACTAATCCGCCTAACCCCATAGCCACTTGCTGACCTGTTACACCATGCGTATGAGGGTGAAACCAACACGTTGATTCAACTTGGTTTGGTGTAAAAGTCACCGTGCGAGATTTGCCTGGTGCAATCGTTGCTTGAGGGCCGCCATCTTCTTCGCCACTAATTTCAAGCCCATGCCAGTGAACAGTTGTCGTTTCGGGGAGTTGGTTATTGATATTGATAGTAACAGGTTGACCACGTTTCAATTTTAATGCGGGTCCTAATAAACTGCCGTTATAACCCCAAGTTGTTGTGCTTGCCGTCGGAATAAATTGAGAAACACCTTGTTGAATATTAAGAACAATCTTTTGTTGGGCATCTGGGGTAATTTGAGGTGGAATAGCCAATGAAGGCGTGTTACTTTGGGCAAACGCAAAACGACTCCAGCTCGGTAATAATGTGACAGCACTTAGTGTTGCGCCTAATTTTAAAAATTCGCGACGTTGCATAATGTATCCTTTGAATAAAAACAAGTTATTATGTATTTATCGAAATAAGATGAATAAAGAAGTTTTGTTAACTATTACCGATGCTAAAGTTTCCCCTTACTGGAAGGTCAATTTAAACCCCAACAAAACAACGGGTCTTTGCAAAACTTTTAACTTTATTAAGCCAAATAACAAAACTTGCTAAATCATCACACTGAGGAACATCACAACCAATGAACAAAATGTTCGCCTTGTTTTTCTCGCTAACGCTTTCTTTTTCTATGTTCTTTTCTTCGGGTGCAAAAGCGTTAACCTACACGCAAGCAGAAGACTTGGCCGATTTAACTGCTATCTACCTTTTCCTAAATAAAGATTGTGGTTATGAGCAAATATCAAAATCTAAAATTGAAAGAGCACTAATGGTATTTTCTCGCTCACAACAATGGGATGTCAGTAATTACTCAACGTTGCCGATGAGCCAATTAAATGAAGATAGTTACAACGATTTAAAAGGTATTGAAGTGACGCACAGTAAGAAATGTCAACTATTAGCGAACAAATCACTAAGTTTGTTAAATTATTAAAACTTGTGTTCATTCACTATTCAAGAAATAAAGCAAGATAACCTCTTTAAATACAGTCGCCATATAAAGTGACTTATAGAGGTTATCAACAGATTTTTTTACCTTTCTTTAATGCTAATTATTTTTCTTCTGCCTATATTCATTCCAATATAAAGCAACAGATGGAATACTTTGAATAATCAGCATCCTAAAAATATGATTCGACATCACAAAGGCGGCATCGACATTCATGGTTATCGCAGCAAATGTCATGGCTTCCATACTTCCAGGCGCCCAAGCTAATACCAACGTTGCCCACGGGACACCCGTTAGATAAGCTGCGCCATACGCCACAATCACGGTTAAAATCACATTAATGATCACCACTTGCACAGAAGAAAAAGCATTTTTAATCAGTGATGAAAGTGGGAAAACAACAAAGTGCGCTCCGATATTCATACCAATTAAAACCATGCTCAATTCATTTAGTAGCATTGGAAAAGCAATAGGTTCACTGACAAAAGATTGAACCAGTATTGCACTGCCTAATGACGTTAACATAAAAGGCGCTGGAAATCGGATTTTCTGCAATAAAAGCCCTGAACCCAACCCTAAAGCAACAATTAATAATAACCACAACAATGATATAAGGGTCATTTGAGGTATAGAAAATTCAGGCATATTCGCTTTATCAGCACCAACGATAAAACCCGCCATAATAATCAACACCATTAAACGAATAGTATGAGAAATAACAATTTTTTGTGGTGGCGTTTTAGTGTGATCAGTGAGCGCCAAAATAGCTGCCATCGCACCGGGTACAGCACCTAACATTGATTCTTCTTTCGTCCAACCAATATGACGATGGAACCAAAAATAGCTCACAAAAAATTGAATGGCTAAACAAACAACCAACGTCAGTAATAGAATGATTAAATTATCAGCATTGCCTAAATGAACTTGGTTAAACATTAAGCCAACCGATGTACCTAAAGTGAGCTGAATAAACGTTAAGGTATGTTTAGGAACCGCAAGCTCCCATTTAAAACGATAAGCAATAATGACAACGAGAATTGGCCCAAACATCAGAGCCATAGGCAAACCTGAAAGGGTAAGAACACCACCGATTAATGCACAAAATAGAATACCTGGCAGAGTTTTTAAAAACGACATGTTGTGTTATCCAGCTTTTTTAATTATTGTTTCCATCCTAGCATTTGTATAAATATTTAATAACCAAATAGTGATAATATAATTATTATTTTTCTTAATATTAAGAGCCAATTATGTCGTTAAAAATCACCACAAACCCGACGTCGAATGAGATCAATGAAATTTATGAAGGGCTGTTAACACATAACCTCAACTATATTCAGATGGAACAATACACACCACTTGCTGTTTTTAAGGAGGTGAATGGTAAAAAAATAGGTGGGATCACAGGGGATATTTTAGGGAATTGGCTACGCATTCGTTATTTGTGGGTAGATAAAGCCTATCGTGGACAAAACATAGGTACAGAATTGTTGCAAACGATGGAAAGCGCAGCAAAAGAAAAAGGAGCCAAATATGCTGAAGTGGATACTTTTAGCTTTCAAGCCCTGCCTTTTTATCAAAAGCAGGGATTTGAGATATTTGGCATATTAGAAAACTATCCAATTAGTGATAAAAAATATTACTTAAGAAAAGATTTATAGTTTTTTGTTAGTTTTGTCTTCTTCACTTATTTCACTCGTATTTTCTTCCATATTAACATTCAATTGATAATTATCTGGTGAAAATTTTAATTTATCACTTAAATCTAAAGGAGTCTCTTCTTCTGTAAAACTATCATCTATATCGAGTATAATCGAGTCTAATTTATTATTTATTTTATTGAATTTCTCATCTGACTTTAGCTCTGAATTTAAATTATTTATTTTTTCCATTAAAGCATTCAATTCTGATTTTTTATAATGAAAATGATTTATATTAAAACCTTCATAATCCCATTGATAACCAAAATCATCATCTTCATTCATTTCTTTTAAATTATCTAATTCACCATCATCAATATCTTGAGTGTCATCCTCATCAATTTCACTTATATTATCTATTTTTATTTTTAATAACTCGTTATTTCCTTTAACATCAAAATCATCAATATTGATATATTTTCTACTCAAGTCTTCTTTAGGTCTTGATAATTCTATTTTTGTTTCTTTCTCTACATCATTAATTATAATTATATTTGCTTGTATATCCGTGTCTACAGTCGTATTTGTATCTACTTGTGTACCAGTATCTACTGTTATATTTTTATCTATTTGTGTAGCTGTATCTACTGTCGTATTTGTATCTATTTGTGTAGCTGTATCTACTGTCGTATTTGTATCTATTTGTGTAGCTGTATCTACTGTCGTATTTGTATCTACTTGTGTACCAGTATCTACTGTTATATTTGTATCTATTTGTGTACCAGTATCTACAGTTATATTTGTATCTACTTGTGTACCAGTATCTACAGTTATATCTGTATCTACTTGTGTACCTGTATCTACTATCGTATTTCTTTTTATCACATTATGGTTATCACTAATATATTTCCCTATCCATTCTTGCATTAAGTCATTAAAGGAATATTTACTGCCCATATTTTTATTAAGTGCTATCATCATAATAGTAGATAATTTATTTTCTATTTTATTTTTTATAGCATCATCAAACTTATCAAGTACTTGGGCTTCTTCAATACCAATAAGTAAAATGTTCATTGATTTTATAAAATTATCTCTTTCTTTTCCTGTTGAAAAATTACTCATAAAATCATATTTTTTATTTAAATGAATATTTTCGAAGTTAAAATTTGAATTTATTAACTTAAAAGTATTTTTTATGCTTTTATCATCTATGGAGCTTATTCTAAGTTTAATAATTTCATTCAAACACTCTACAATTAAGTTACTGTTAGAGCCTTCATTCTCTATATCATCTAGTCCTGAGAAAAAATCTTTAGCTCTTTTCACTTCAGTTAAATAATCACAGAAGCTGTAAAAATCAAACTTATCATTTGCATGAGAAATTATGTTATTTATAGCATATAAATTTTTATTTTTTATTTCTATTCTTTCTTCTCTAACGTCTTCTATTTCAATGTTTTTTTCATCTATTTTATTAAAAATATTACTATGTTTGTTTGTATCAACAGTATCAAATAGTTTATTATTTTTTATATCTTTTATAAGAAAACCAATCTCTAGTTTATGAAATAAAGAAGTCAACACATGAATAATTCTCTTACCAAAAGAAGGTGAAACTGGTGTGTTTCTTATTTCAGTTATTTTTTTTGTAAAAATATAATCTTCATTTTTGGGAAGATAATGTTTTTTATTTACAAATAACACGTTGGGGTTAAATAGATTTGTTTTGCTAATCATAAATCATCCACCTATATACCAATAAATATAATAAAATCATTAAACATATAAATAACTTGATGAAATTATTAGATATGCTCAAAATAATTAGCAAAATACTTTCTTAGTACTTCATCTTTAGATTTATCTAAATCATCAATGCTTAACCCTAACCGGCTAAAAATACCTTTTAAGTTATTTTCCACTGCCGTTTTTTGTGTACTACTAGTACCATTACCGCCATCTGTCACTTTACCATCACTAACGTATTCAGTTGTTTCATTATTTTTACTTTCAAAATAACTATAGTTAATTAATAAAACAACAGCATCTTGCGCCCATTTATAATTAATATTATTACTTGAATTTTTAAATAACCGAGTAAGAAAATTATATCCATTATCATCTTTCTTTATATTTTCATAAAAACTATTGTTGAGTAAAGTTATTTCTTTATCCGTTGGTTCTCCCATATTCTTATAAATATCTTTGCTCACCATCCTTATTAAGTTGTCTACTTTAGCAATAGAGTTACCCTCGCCAATAAATTTTTTATCTTTTGATAACTGGTTAAACAATCCTTTTGTTAAACGTGAATATATTTCTTTTTTGATCCCTTCGAAATTACCATTAAAATCATTTTTAATTCTTAAAATACTCTCTTCATTAAAAACAGAATCAATAATTTCATCAATAAAACTATCAACTTTTACACCCTTATCTTGGCTATTGACTTTTTCTTTTAGTAAATTTGTTAAATTATCAATAGTATTAGAAGAGAATAGTTCATCTATATTTTGATTTAAAATAACGTTTAATTTATTCATTATTTTATCAGGTAGGTCAGAATAATTATTCTGGAATTTATTTTTAGCTAAATCAGCTTTAAATTCATCATTTATTATTTTAATATCATTAACAAGCTTACACTCCAAAGCTTTTTCTAAGGTATGATATTTAATCACAATATCTATTTTGTTATTACTATTTACTTTTTTAGATATTACCTTATTAACATTATCAGTAAATGTTTTATTAAGTTGATTTAACTTATTTGAGAAATTATTAAACGCATCATTATCAATTGATATGTTATCAAACTTAAATGTATTTAACGATTTATTTATATTTTTATTCTCAAAGTTTATTTTTATAGGTAATAATGTTCTATTTATAAATTTAAATGGTGAAATTAAATTTATAATTAGATTTTTAAAGCTCCTTTTTTTCTCGCTTCTAAAATAAAGTTTTTGTTCTGTATTTAATTCCTTCTTTCCTGAATTAGTAATCGAATCTGGAAGTTTATCTATTGTTTCTTTTTTTTCAACATCTTCTTTTATGTTAATATCTTCTCTTATATTAATATTTTCTTTTTTCAAATTACTCCCAGAATCTATGGTATCCTCAGCATCATTATCTAAGTTAATAATTGAATTCACATTTTCTATTACTTTATTAAACAAATCCTCTATTTCAGTTTCATCCACAATTTCATTAACTCTATTTTCTTTATTTTCTTCGCTAAGATTTTCAAAATGGGGAATATAAATATCAAGATCTGTTTTATTTAATATATTCTGACATTTTTCAATATACTCTGAAGCTTTTTTTTGGGGTATTTTTTCTCTTTCTCCTTTATCAAAAGAAACATTAGTATTACCAATAAGTTTTATATTTTCTATCAAACTAAATTTTTCATTTAGTTTATTATTAATCTTATCTATACATGAAAATAAAGTTGTTTGCATTCCTGAAACTTTCATTTTAACACCTATCAATTAAAAATTATTATAGACAGTCTATTCCTTTTATTTTTTTATGTTTATAAAAATCAAACACAAGTAATTAGTTAATCAATTTCAATAAAAAAACGATATTTTATTAAAACAAACAATAGAAATAAAAAAAGATATCAATAAATGATATCTTTTTTTTAGTTTTAAATAATATTCCGCTGGAGTTTAAAATATAATGTATATCTTAATCATTCTTTTAAATCGTTATATACCGTTGCTCTTGAAACACCAAGGTATTGGGCAGTAATTTCCATCGCCTTACGTAAGGAAAGATAACCTTCATCTTGTAAACAAAGTAACAACTCGCGTCGTTGATGCGGTTTTAATGCTCTTGGTGTAACTGAATAAGTCGCAGAAAACTCATCAATACGTTTTTTCAGCGAATCTTCCGTCACTGAACTAAAGGTTTCAATAATGTCATTACCTTCTTCAAGAGTCGCAAATTGGTTAAGTACCATTTGCAATCCTTTGATCATTGAAATATCAATATTCAAACATAACGCAGCAACATAATTGCCTTGTTTGTCTTTAATACCGATAGACGTACTTTTTGCCGTTCTTCCATCCGGAAATTGATTGGGATAATTCGCCACAATCTGAGGGAAATCTGACGATTCAATACGTGCCATTCCTAGCTCAGTTGCTCTATCCCCTACTTTTCTACCTGATAGATTATTTTCAATGACCATAATGGTATTTTCACTATCGGTTAGATCATGAAGTACAACTTCACAAAAAGGCGATAATGTTTTACCAATGCCTTGTGCAATAAATTGTAGTTGTTCTACCAGCCACTCTTGGTCTTCTGTTTTGTGTGACATAACGATCCCTGCAATAGCTAAAACGTAAATGATTTATACAATTTTAACTGATTTATTCAAATAATTAATCGTTATCTGCAGGATAATCAGATTTTGCCTGATTTAGAATAGCTTTTGCCATCCATTGAGTCATATCAATGACCTGTTGATCATCCATTTTCCAGATATCTTTCATTACCAAAAAGACTTCAGACCCGTAAATTAAAGAGAACGATTTAATCACCTTATCCCACATTTCTTCAGGATAGTGTGCTTTTAATGGCTCAATAACTTTGAGTAAAATCTCTTTACGGTGACCACGAATAAATCGTTTTTCTGCATATTCACTTGATTGTCTCTCTTTCGCCCACTGCTGTAATGAAACTTGCAATGCGCCACGCAATGCGCCTTCATGTTTAAACATTTGAGGATAGGCAAGATTGAGCAACTCAGTAATGCGTTGTTGTGTATTATCTTCGGGAGTGGGGTTCCATGCAATGATCGGTGCTAAACTTGCATCAACTGTGGCACTAATTAAATCACTTTGTGTGGGAAAATAACGATATGCGGTTGCTCTCGAAACACCTGCATGTGCTGCTAATTCCGACACTGTTGGTAACATTCCTTGCTCAAAAAGCCCCAACGCTGTTGATACCAATAGTTGATGGGTTCTTTTTCGTGTACCGGACATCGCATCCGTTTCGTCACTGTAACTCATAGAAAATCCTTCGTTATTTCTACACTTTATGTGTCTAATTTATTTTAAGCCAAATACTCACAATGATTAATGTTTACTTTAGGTGATTAATTTCACCTTATCGACCTTTAGAGTATAAAAATAAAAATAATGAGACAAGCGTCTCAAAACGATGCTATGATAAATGAAACTCAAGTCTCATTATGGTTATAATCTATTCGTCAATAATCATAAAAGGTAAGGGAAGGCTTATGAAACAGTATTCTGGTTCAATATATGTTGCCACAACGCTTGATACTAAAAGTGCTGAGATTTTTTATGTCAGTGATTTAATTAAAAAAGCAGGCCTTCCTGTTAAAACCGTCGATTTGACAACCAAACCCACGGCACTCGAAAGAGACGCTGATGTTAGTGCAATAGAAGTTGCACGTTTTCACCCAAATGGCCAAGAAGCAGTATTTTGTGGCGATAGAGGGAAAGCAATAGAAGCGATGTCAATCGCATTTGAACACTATTTAACTCACCAAGATGATGTCTTAGCCATTCTTGGGCTAGGCGGATCAGGGGGAACGGCACTGATTACACCAGCAATGCAATCTCTGCCAATTGGTGTACCTAAATTGATGGTATCAACGATGGCGTCTGGCGATATTTCAGGCTATATCGGTGCAAGTGATATTTCAATGATGTACTCCGTCACAGATGTATCCGGCTTAAATCGCATTTCTCGTAAAGTTTTAAGAAATGCAGCAAACCAAATAGCCGGCGCTGTTTATTTTTACCAAGAAGAACACGTTGTTGATAAACCGGCTGTCGCATTAACGATGTTTGGCGTCACGACGCCGTGTGTACAACAACTAACACAAAAACTTGAAAATAATTATGACTGCCTTGTTTTTCATGCAACAGGAAGTGGCGGTAAAGCCATGGAAAAACTGGTAGACAGTCACTTACTTCATAGCGTGCTCGATCTTACAACAACAGAAGTCTGTGATTACTTGTTTGACGGTGTACTTGCTTGTGATGAAGACCGTTTTGGTGCAATCGCCCGTACCAAAACCCCTTATATAGGCTCTTGTGGCGCATTAGATATGGTGAACTTTGGTCGCCCATCGAGTGTTCCTGAGAAATATCAAGGGCGTCAATTTTATCATCACAATGCGCAAGTCACCTTAATGCGTACAACACCAGAGGAAAACCGTCAATTAGGTATCTGGATCGCTGAGAAACTCAATCAGTGTGAAGGTCCATTGCGGTTTGTATTACCACAGGGCGGTTTTTCAGCTCTGGATATTGAGGGAGCCGCTTTCTGGGACCCTCAAGCAAACCAAGCTTTTTTTGATGCATTTATAACAACATTTAAAGAGACCGAGACGCGTAAGTTAGTCATCAGTCCTTATCACATAAACTCTGCCGAGTTTACTCAGCAAATTTATGATTTACACCAGGAACTTATTTGTTAACCACGGAGAAGAAGAATGACTCATTCACGTGAAACGTTACTAAAAAAATTCAATGAAATGATCGCTCGCCATGAACCCATTATTGGCGGTGGTGCAGGTACAGGGCTTTCAGCTAAGTGTGAAGAAGCAGGTGGTATTGACCTTATCGTTATTTATAACTCAGGTCGTTATCGTATGGCTGGCCGTGGCTCTTTAGCGGGTTTATTAGCTTATGGTAATGCTAATGAAATCGTGATGGATATGGCAAAAGAAGTATTACCTGTTGTTAAACATACACCGGTGCTTGCTGGCGTTAATGGTACAGACCCTTTCTGTAACTTTGATAAATTCTTAGATGAAGTTAAAGCAACAGGCTTTGCTGGCGTACAGAATTTTCCAACAGTAGGTCTGATCGATGGTAATTTCCGCGCTAATTTAGAAGAAACAGGCATGGGTTATGGTCTTGAAGTGGATATGATCCGCAAGGCTCATGAGAAAGGTTTATTAACCACGCCTTATGTCTTTAGCCGTGAAGATGCGATTGCAATGGCGGAGGCTGGCGCAGATATTATCGTACCTCATATGGGATTAACAACTGGCGGCAATATTGGCGCTGAAACCGCATTAACATTAGCGGACTGTGTGCCTTTAATTAATGATTGGGCAAAAGCAGCAAAAGCAGTGCGTTCTGATGTTATTGTGCTTTGTCATGGTGGTCCAATTGCAACGCCAGAAGATGCACAATATATCCTTGATAATTGCCCAGATTGTCACGGCTTCTATGGTGCAAGTTCAATGGAACGCTTACCAACAGAAGTGGCATTAACCGCAACGACCAAAGAATTTAAAAGTATTAAACGCTAATTCAAAATCATCAAGTTTGCCTAAGCGTTAATCCATATTGCCCACTTTATGTGGGCAATATTTTATGCAGATACTCTTAATCGAATTAGACAAGTTTTGCGATTAATGTATTTAAATCACCCGCTAAGAAATCAACCGGTGGAATTTCAATTACCGTATAAGCACCTGCACGTTGTTTCATACTTGCTCTTGCGGCAGAAACCATAAATTGAGAGGTTAATGCAGGATTATTTATACGCATCGAATATTCAAATAATTGATTATGTGTTTTACCCGAAACCCCTTTATGAGTCATTTTTACTCCATGTCCCACATCTTTTAAGCTATCAACACAATCAACTTGCTTAATATGAGTTTCATCAGAAGAGAAATAGCTATCTGCTTTAATCGCTTGCTCTACTTGATTAAAATTTGCTCCTGCTTCTAATTCCACATAAACCATACGACGATGGACACCCGTCCCTAATGGAATAGTCATTGAAAGCGCATCTTTTACACCTTCAATTGCTTTAGCCGCTACACTATGCCCCATGCTCATACCGGGACCAAAGTTAGTATAAGTGATCCCTTTTGGCGACATGGCTAACATTAGCGTACGAATAATAGAGTCTGAACCTGGGTCCCAACCCGCAGAAATAACCGCTACACGGTCATGTTTTTTGGCAACTTCGTCTAATTCTGTTTTTAATGACACAATTTCACTGTGAACATCAAAACTATCTACTGTATTAATACCTAAGCTTAAAATAGATTTAGCTAATTCTTTAATTGCGCGAGTCGGTGAACATAAGAGAGCAACATCAACATTACCTAATGTTTTAATATCGTTAGTCACGGTAATATTTTGCAGTTCTTCTGGAACATTATTGATATCACGACGAACAACACCTATTAATTCAAAATCTTGAGCAGCTTGAACCGCTTCTAATGCAAATCGACCAATATTGCCATAACCGACAATAGCCACTTTTATTTTAGTATTCATTCATTCCCCTGACTTTAACGTTAATCATCTCTTAATGATAATAGTGATTAGTTATCAATGAATAAACCATATAAACATCTTTTTTGCCAGATAAACATTATTTGCGCTATTACCTTATAAATAAACCTTGTAGAATCCATTATCTTCCTACGCGTTATATTAATAATATCGATTTCACTCTGTTTTTAAGAAGGTTTTCAATGCATCAGTCTGATGTAGCGGATCGCTCGCTTTTTTCCCTTAGTTGGCCAATATTTATAGATATTTTCCTACATCTAGCCACACTGTTAATTAATACTTACATGGTAAGCCACGTTTCTACGGCTTACTTAGCCGCTATGGGCGTCGGTAACCAAGTCTTTGATCTTTTTATCACTATTTTTAGCTTTATTAGTGTGGGATGTAGCGTTGTTATTGCCCAATACTTAGGCGCGGGTAAAAAAGAAAAAGCCAGCCAAGCCATTCATATTTCTATCGCTTTTAACTCTTTGTTAGGTATTAGTAGTGCCTTGATCATTCTTTTCTTTGGCTACAATATTCTTAACATAATGAATACGCCTGAACACTTGGTGCAAGATGGCTATAACTACCTGCATATTATTGGTATTTGCCTTATTCCTGAGGCAATTTCGATTATTCTTGCAGCTTGTCTGAGAGTTTATGGTAAATCTAAAGCAGCGATGTATGTCACACTGATCGCCAATATTGTTACTGTTATTGGTAATATGATTGTGCTTTATGGCTTTTTTGGTTTACCACAATACGGATTAGTGGGTGTTGCGTGGTCAACGGTTGTTGGTCGTATTATTGCAGTTATTTTATTATGTGGATTACTGTTCTACGGTTTGCGTATTAAATTCGAAGCCAAGCAACTCGTCGTATGGTCTAAAAATATGTTAGGGAAAATCCTACATATCGGTTTACCTGCTGCAGGTGAGAACTTGGTTTGGATTTTACATTATATGACTGCATCAGCCTTTATTGGCTTAATGGGCGAAGTCCCTCTTGCTGCGCAGACCCTTTATTTCCAACTGTCATTATTTTTAATGCTTTTTGGTATTGCGATTAGTATTGGTAATGAAATACTAGTGGGTCACTTAGTTGGCGCTAAACGCTTTGATGATGCTTTTGCTAGAGGCTGGAAAAGCTTAAAAACGGGAGTAATATTTACCATTGGGGTTGTGATTATTTATTGGTTTATGCGTGATCCTATTTTGTATTCAATCACTGAAGACCAACGCATCATTAACCAATTGATCCCTCTATTTATTTTATCCGTCTTTTTAGAACCCGGCCGTACTTTTAATATCGTGATGGTGAATGCTTTGCGTGCAGCCGGCGATGCTAAATTTCCGCTGATGACAGCAATTTGCTTTATGTGGGGTATTGCTATTCCGGTGGGCTATTTCCTTGGTATAAAAATGGAAATGGGCTTGATTGGTATCTGGATTGGCTTCCTTTGTGATGAATGGCTGCGTGGCTTAACTAACGCATGGCGTTGGCGCTCTCGTAAATGGCAAACTAAGCGCTTGGATATTTAGTACTAATACACTACTTGTTTCCCCGATATTTTATCGGGGAAACCCTATTAAATAATGTTATTATTTTTCAACCTTAAACTCTCAAGAAGAACAAAAGCATTCAAACATCTTTTTAAATCTTCATTTACTTCAATTTTATGATTATTTGATTTATTAAAACCGTCTATAAATCGATAAATAAATCTATTAATTGAAAAATCATCTTGTATCTCATACAATTCGTTATATTTTTCACATAAAGAAAACAATGCCTTTAGTGAAACTTCATTCATGGATTTAATTAATTCATCTTTAAATTTACCGTTCATATTATTATTCTTACAAATAATTTTAGATAAACCATCGATAAAATCCAGCTTTTCTTCTAACTCTAACTTTTCTTTTAAAGGACAATGTTGATTCATTTCTTCATAAATATTTTCTTCAACTAATTCATTAATAGACTTATTGATAGGACTTTCTAATAATTCTTTATTTAGCAATCTATTAGTATCAAATCCTTTATTTTTTAAATCATTAAATATTGATTCTTGTTCTTTTTTATCTAAATCAAAAAATGGTTTTATTTTTTCATTCTTAATAAATAAACTTTTATTAGAAAAATAGCCATCAGCGATTTTATCATAAAAAATTTCGTAAGAATTAGAAACACAAGAGATATCTTTACTCATGTCCATATAAATTGGTTCGTCTAGCACCTCCATTGTTTTACTTTCTAAACACTTAATACCAATAAATTCATGCGATGAATTTTTCATTGATAACACTGAGTCTCTATTAATAGAGAGATCAGTATCTGATACCTGATTTGCTAAAATTGAATACATTCCTTGTGGCATTATGTTTATCTTTTCAAGATACATCATTATCATCCTATTAATTAATATTACTACTATTCTATGGATTACGTTGTATCCTTCTATCATTTATCTGCCATTTATAAAAAACTTTCTATTTTTAAATAATATATAATAAACATATCTAAAATTAATTAAAATTAATAAGAGGATAAAATAACACTATTCTTTTTTCACCATTGCCAATAACTCTTTTAGTGTAAGATTCTTATTTCATTAACTATACTAAGTTGCTCATCTATTTCAGCTAAAAACTTATCAAATGAATTATCATTAAGCGTATTGTTACGCCATGGCTATAATTTTCCTGCAACACCATTTTCATCGCTGCTTTGTTCTTTTTTTAAAAATTGCAAATAAATAATATTATTAATCCTTTTATTTAATTTAAAAAAATAGTCTGAATTAGCCAGTTTTTTAAAATAAGTTTCTTTATTAACAAGATCTGTTTTTCCCGACTCCTTATTTTTATTATAATTTTCTAAATAATTAACAACTTTAGCGAGAAATACATATCCATATATATCATTATCATCTGATAACCTATCTAATAATGAAATATCTTTTGTAATTTCAATTAAATGAGATTTAAAATTTTCTTTTTCAACAGAACCTTGATTTTTATTAATATGAGAGTTAACTTCATTACTCGTATTTTTATCGATATCTTTTAAATCCGTCATTACCAAATAGCCATCATTAACCTGATCATATTGCGGATTAATAATGGTTGTTTTTTTATTTATATAATCATCGGATTTTACATATTCATATCCACCTTCAACTTCACCTTTTGAATGAGATATATTTAAATTATCATTTGATTTATTTAATAACTCTATTTTAGTTTTTGGTGATGATTTAAATTGTATCTCTGTAATATAATCAATTAATGATAGCTTACTCTTTAATAGACTGTCTTGTTTACATAAATGAATAGTATTAATAGCTTTATCAATTGGAACCAAATCTCCATTCGGAAGTTCAATATCTTTCAGAATTTGCAATCTTTCTCTTAAAATATTTTTTTCATTGTCTATGCGATTAGACTCTATCGTTTTATTATCTATACGATTAAACTCTATGGTTTCATTATTTATTCCTTTATTGCTGATGGTTAAATCTTTAGATTTTAAAAATGTACTCTTTGCATTAAATATGATCTTATTTTCATAGCAACTAGGATGAATGAATTCATTTATTGTATTCCTCACCTTGATAGATAGATTAGAAATAGAAAGTTTTATTTTCCCACCTACAGAGACTATTTTATTCGCAATAGAGGGTGATTTTATACCAATATCATTGATACCATTCATTATCATAATACTCATATTATTTATATATAAATAATATTTTACTCTCAATGTTTCCCTCATCTATCACTTCTCTTTTCTATTTTTTTAAATAAATAGCATTTATTTTAAGAAAAAAACTTAATAACTTTCAAAAAAACATATTAATTATGATAAAGAAACAATAATAAATTAAATGAAGTTTAATGATTAACTTCACAAAAACAGAAGTCATAAAGTAAATAAAAATAACCTCACCTATACAAAACACGATTTTTTTTAATAAAGAAAAAACCAAAAATTAAATATTAATTAACATTAAAAAATTACTGTAAAAAAAATTATTTTCCTCTAATTCCCTACTGATTTTTTTATGATACAACAAGTAGGTGTTGCCCTTTCCAATAAATGAGACAACTAAGCTTTAATAGAGAGAATACAAAAAATCAAACACAATGGAGTCTTGTCATGAATCTCGTTGAACGTTTTATTTCTTATACAAAAGTTAACACCACGACTAACAGGGAAAATGGCGCTGCTGGTATCATGCCTTCATCGGAAGGTCAGCGAGTGCTTGCACTACAATTAGTGGAAGAATTAAAAGCGTTAGGTGTTGAAGATATCAAAATTCGCGATACCGCGATTGTCACAGCGACACTTCCTTCAAACCTTGATTATGATGTTCCTACGGTTGCCTTTTTTGGTCATCTAGATACCAGCGCTGAACAAACGAACGATACCAAAGCGCAAATCCTACCTTATAAAGGCGGTGACCTTTGCTTAAACAAAGAACTTGATATTTATCTGCGCCAAAGCGAGTTTCCTGAATTAGAAAATTATATTGATGACGATATTATCGTGACCGATGGCACAAGCCTATTAGGTGCTGACGACAAAGCCGCTATCGCCTCTATTATGGATATGCTGCAGTACTTTAAACAACATCCTGAAGTTAAACACGGTACAGTTAAAATTGGTTTTGTACCAGATGAAGAACAAGGTTTACGTGGTGCAAAAGCCTTTGATACTAAAGAATTTGGTGCTGATTTTGCCTATACCTTAGATTGCTGTGGTATTGGTGAATTAGTATATGAAAACTGGAATGCGGGTGATGTTGAAATCACCTTTACAGGCGCATCAGCGCATCCAATGTCAGCCAAAGGGAAATTAAAAAACTCACTGTTAATGGCACATAAATTTGTTGCTATGTTACCGGGCGGTGAAGCACCTGAATATACCGAAGGCCGTGAAGGTTATTATTGGGTAAAACAATTAGCAGGTAATAGCGCTCGTACTGTATTAAAAATGGATGTGCGTGATTTCACCGAAAAAGGTTATGCGCACCGCATGGCATTTTTAAAACAACTCTCAGATTATTGTGAAAGTTTATGGGGTGAAGGCTCTGTCACTTGTAAACTAGCAGATCGTTATGCCAACGTGTTTAATAGCCTGCAAGGTGATAACCGCTATCCTATCGATATTGCAGTGGCTGCTTATGAAGCGAATGGTATTACACCTCGCCCAATCCCAATGCGCGGTGGTTATGATGGCGCTGCACTCTCTCAAAATGGTCTGCCTTGTCCTAATATTTTTACTGGCGCTCATAACTTCCACTCTATTTATGAATATCTGCCAGTTAAGTCGCTTTATGCGGCGAGTGATGTCTTAAAATCTGTCGTTAAGATCACCGCTGAACGCTTTGCACCTGGAGCTAAAGCATGATCCAAATTCTTGCGGTCTTAATTGTCGTTGTTATTGTCGCTAGAATGATCTTGAAAGGATATAAAGCCGAACCTGTTTTGTTAGTGGCTGGTTTAGCCTTAATGGCGCTAACGATGATGTTTGGTTGGGGAGACATTCTTCCTAAAAATGTCAAAACAACAGGTATTGGCTGGTTAGATCCTTTTGAAGTAATGCGTGATCTCTTTAGTAGCCGTGCGGCTGATCTTGGTTTAATGATCATGGCGCTGATGGGATTTGCACATTATATGGATCATATTGGTGCCAATGAGGCCGTTGTCCGTGTTGCAACTCGCCCATTGAAAAATATGCGCTCACCTTATGTGTTGCTATTTTTCTCATTTTTACTCGCGAGTATTTTGCAACTTGCTATTCCTTCAGCAACAGGATTGGCCGTTCTATTAATGGGTACAATGTTCCCGATTATGATAGGGCTTGGCTTATCCCCCGCTTCCGCGGCAGGCGTGATTGCAACCTCATTGGGCGTTGCTTATACCCCAACAGCAATTGATGCCATTCGTGGTGCAAAAGCGGTTGATTTAGGGGTTGTTGAATATGTGCTTTATTACCAAGGACCTGCGGCAATTGCTACCGTATTAGCCGTCGGTATTACACATATCTTCTGGCAACGCCATTGTGATCGCAAAGCCGGATTTGTGCCTCAATTAGGCAAAATGTCTGAAGAAGCAAAAAGTGATAAAAATGTCCCCGGCTTTTATGCCTTACTGCCAATGTTACCTATCATTATGGCAGTGAGTTCATCAAGCCTATTTGTTGAAGGCATTCACCTTGATGTCGTCACAATTGTATTGATTTCAATGGCGATTTGTATGCTGATTGAAACATTACGCTTACGTGATTTTAAATCCGTGTGTGCGGGCTTTCAGCATTTCTTAAAAGGGATGGGATCTGCATTTAGTAATGTTGTGGGATTATTAGTCGCAGCGGGTGTTTTTGCTCACGGTATTAAAGTCAGTGGTGCAATAGACAGCCTGATCGTTATGGCAGAATCTGTTGGCTTACCGCCATTTGCAATGGCATTGGTCTTCGCTATCGTGACATTAGCTGCCGCGATTATTATGGGTTCAGGTAATGCACCTTTCCTTGCCTTCGTTGAACTTATTCCACAAATTGCCCATAGCATGGGTGTAAACCCAATCGCGATGATTTTACCAATGCAACAAGCGTCACATATGGGACGAGGTATGTCTCCAGTGGCCGGTGTTATCATCGCGGTATCGAGTGGTGCAAAATTACAGCCGTTTGATGTTGTAAAGAGAACAGCAATACCGCTGATGGTAGGTTTTGTATTCCATAGTGCTATTATTGCTATCTTCTATTATTAATAAATATACCTGAAGCAATAGCTGTTGCTTCAGGTTATTTTCAAATAATAAACATATTAAAAATAAATGAAGATAATTTATTGTTATTTTCATAAATAAAAAATTAGTTATATTTTATTAAAAATACATTTACCCACTCATTTAAAAACAAAAACAAAATCATTAAACTTATGAAAATATTAACAAAATAACAAGATATTATTCTTATACATCAGAGGATAAAACGCCTATTATCTGTTTTGTTAAAATGATGACATGATATTAAATGCACTCACTCATTGCCATTTATTTTAACTATTCTGAGTTAGCCCACATTAAGTATAATAATTGTACTAGCAATAGAACTGTGTATTCGTTCTATTGCATTTTTATTTAATCTTATTATTAGATATTAAAACCATCTCATTCTTTTTTATTTCTCACCACTTCTTTTTAAGAAAAAAACACAAAACGCCCCTCTTTTTATCAATAAATACTGCAAAAGAGCCAAAACGGTTGCGTTATCTTTGATATAGAAAAAATTACCAATCTTAAAGTTAAGAAAGGTAATATTTTCTCAAATTTTATACAATCTTAGTAAATTCAGAAAAAACTTTCTCCCATAAATTCAGTATGATGTTTGTATTAAAAATAGAATAACCCATTGAATTCTCATACTGTTTATTGGATGCATGCAATGAAAGAACAATTATCTTCTCGTTGGAAAATATTGATAGCGGCAGTTAAGCAACAAGTAAAACCCGCTTTAGGTTGTACAGAACCTATTTCGCTTGCATTAGCGGCTGCAACAGCAGCAAGTTACTTACAACACGCGATTACCCGCATTAGTGCTGAAGTCTCTCCTAATTTAATGAAAAACGGTATGGGCGTAACCGTACCAGGTACAGGCATGGTGGGATTATCCATTGCCGCAAGCTTAGGTGCCGTTGGTGGTGATTGTAAAGCAGGTCTTGAAGTATTAAAGAATGCAACACCAGAGCATGTTGAGCAAAGCAAGGCACTATTAGCCGCGGGCATTGTGAATGTTTCAATTAAAAAAGCATGCCAAGAAGTTCTATATAGCGAAGTGACTGTTGAAGATGGTGAAAACAACGCAACAGTCATTATTGCGGGTAACCATACTAATATTGTTAAAATTATTCATAACGGTCATGTTGTTCTTGATAACACTTGTGCTGGCGCAGAACAATCTGCATCACCTTGCGAAATAAAAGAAACATTAACCCAAACCAATACTCAAGAAATTTACCAGTTTGTTACCCAAATTCCCGTAGAAGAAATTTCTTTTATCCTTGAGTCAGCACATTTAAATGATGCGCTATCAAAAGAAGGTTTGAACAATACTTATGGTTTACATATTGGGCAAACTTTACAACGCCAACAACAGCGTGGTTTATTAGCAAAAGATTTATTATCAGAGATTATGATCCGTACTTCTGCAGCCTCTGATGCGCGTATGGGGGGAGCTGTTTTACCCGCCATGAGTAACTCAGGCTCTGGTAACCAAGGTATTGCCGCAACGATGCCTGTTGTCGTGGTTGCTGAATATTTACAAGTTGGCGAAGAGAAAATGGCAAGAGCTTTAATGCTTTCCCATTTGCTGGCTATTTATATTCACCATAAATTCCCTGCGCTATCTGCGTTATGTGCAGCAACAACCGCATCAATGGGCGCAGCTGGTGCAATTGCATGGCTAATGGATGAACGTTACGAATCTATGGCGATGGCAATTAGTAGCATGATTGGTGATATCAGCGGTGTGATTTGTGATGGTGCTTCAAATAGCTGTGCGATGAAAGTCTCAACGGGAGCGAGTGCAGCTTATAAAGCTGTGTTAATGGCTCTAGATAACACTTATGTGACAGGTAATGATGGTATTGTCGCTCATGATGTTGATTCTACAATTGAAAATCTATGTGCGCTCGCAAGTCGTGCAATGCAACATACCGATGTTCAAATTATTGAGATCATGGAATATAAAGCCGTTGCTAACGGCTAATTTAAGCATTTAAAAAAAGCACCCCATAATGTTGGTTATTATGGGGTGAAACATAAGATCCTAGGAACAGGACCCTCCTCAAGTCAGGAGCTTATCAATATTCGTTACTGCTATTTACGGCTACTACATTTCAACTACTAAGTTTCAACTACTACGGTTACTTAACTACTTTACTTCTTACTGCTTTCTAACACTCACTACAGGGTATTAGGTTAAGGAGCCTTCTCTTCTGTGCTAGGCATCAATGCATCAAAATTGGCTCTTATCTCTTCTTCTGGTAATTGAATACCAATAAAGACTAATGTGCTTTGGCGAGTCTCATCTTCATTCCATGGTCTATCCCAATCAGCACTATAAAGACGTTGTACACCTTGAAATAACAAGCGATTAGGTTGATCTTTAATATTTAAGATCCCTTTATAACGCAATAGATTATCAGCAAAGCTTAATAATAATTTTTCCATTACGTCTGAAACTTCTTGTAGCTCAACGGGATAATCAAATTTGAGTACAATCGAATTGATGTCATCTTGCTTATCAGCCTGATAACGAAACAGAGGCTGTTTTACATCGAGATTATCGTTCAACATAAAACCTTTTACGTTAAACAGTAATCCTAAATCAATTTGTCCATGGATCACGGTATTCACAGGCGCTCTGGCATTAATGCGTCTTAATCGTGCCATTAATTCTGGAGAGGCTGGTGTGATATCTGTTTTCGTTAACAGAATGCGGTCAGCATAACCAATTTGTGATTGTGCAATCGTAAATTGATCCAGTTGTTGCTGAGCATGGACATTATCAACAAGCGTGATAATGCCATCTAATAAGTAGCGCTGGCAGATGATCTCATGAGAAAAGAATGTTTGGCTAATAGGACCTGGATCAGCCATGCCTGTACATTCAATAACTAATCTATCAAATTCGATTTCACCGCGATCTAGACTGTCACATAAGTCTAATAGCGTATCTTCTAATTCATTCGATTTACTGCAACAAATACAACCATTGGTCAGTGTTTTAATTTGAGTCGCCCTATCACCAATGATTTCGTCATCAATAGGTACTTCACCAAATTCATTTTCAATGACGGCAATTTTATAGCCATGCTCTTCATTAAGCATATGACGTAAAAGTGTTGTTTTTCCTGATCCTAAAAAACCAGTCAGTATTGTCACTGCAATAGGTTCCATCATTTATCTCCTTTTCGGATCATTAGCAACAGCGAAAACCGCCTTTACCATCACCACCACCATAACGGGCTTCCTGACGTTCACGGAAAAACTCGTTATAGGTCATAACAGGCTTATCTGGATGGTTATCTTTCATGTGTTGCACATAATTATCGTAATCAGGAATACCTATTAGCATACGTGCTGCTTGTCCTAGATATTTTCCAGCTTGTCCTAAATTACCAAACATAAGTTTCTCCTAAGCCCCGTACTGGCAAGCCAGCACGGGGGTTTAACCTATCTACCTAAATTAGTGACCTGAGGACACTTTTACATCTTTTGGCATAGGAACATACGGTGTTTCTTGTGATGTATCTTCTGGGTTTTTACGCGCTTTCATTGCGGTACGGAAACCGTAGAAAATGATGCTGTAAACAACCACTAAGAACAGAATACTTAAGCCAGCATTGGTGTAGTTGTTAATTACAATATGATTCATATTGGTAATTTCAGCCGCAGTTAAGTCAGCACCACCAGCTAAGATCTTCGCTTTGTATTCATTTGCTAAGTAGAAGAAACCTTCCATTTGTGGATCATCACTGAGAAGTTTCAGACCTAATGCCCATGTTGTACAAATTAATAACCATACTGCCGGGATCACTGTCACCCAGATATATTTAGTACGTTTCATCTTAATTAAGATAACAGTACCTAATACCAGAGCAACTGCTGCTAACATTTGGTTTGAAATACCAAACAGTGGCCATAAGCTCTTAACACCGCCTAATGGGTCAACAACACCTTGGTATAACAGATATCCCCATAATCCTACGCAACCTGCAGTACCAATCACACCCGGAATGAACGAGTTTGTTTTCTTCAGGTAAGGGATAAAGTTACCTAACAAGTCTTGGAACATAAAGCGACCAGAACGTGTACCCGCATCTAACGCCGTTAAAATAAAGAGCGCTTCGAACAAGATCCCAAAGTGATACCAGAAGCCCATATCCGCAGCAGGAATGATTTTATGGAATACCATCGCGATACCAACAGCTAAGGTAGGCGCACCACCAGCACGGTTTAATACAGAAGGCTCCCCAATATCTTTCGCTGTTTGTAGAATTTCTTCTGGCGAAATAACAAAGCCCCATGAACTCACCGTTGCAGCAGTATGCACAGTAACTTCTCTTAACTGCTCCATAATAACTGCTGTATTTTCACCACCTAATTCATGAAGGTTCGGCATAGTAATACCTAAACCTGCTGGTGGTGTATTCATTGCAAAATACAGGCCGGGTTCAATGATAGATGCAGCAACTAATGCCATGATCGCAACGAATGATTCCATTAACATTGCACCATAACCGATAAAACGCGCATCCATTTCATTAGCGATAAGCTTAGGTGTTGTACCTGAAGCAATCAGTGCGTGGAAACCAGAAACGGCACCACAAGCGATAGTGATAAATAAGAATGGGAATAAAGCCCCTTTCCATAATGGTCCTGTACCATCGACATATTGAGTAACCGCTGGCATTTTCAGTTCAGGGTTTAGGATAACAATACCAACCGCTAACCCAACGATAACCCCAATTTTCAGGAACGTCGCTAAGTAATCACGAGGAGCAAGGATCAACCAAACTGGCAGTAATGCAGAAACAAAAGCATAACCAATAAGACCAAAGGTGATGGTTGTATCTTTAAAGGTTAGTGCAGGTCCCCAGTATGGATCGTGAGCAATAACGCCACCAAACCAAATCGCAGCAATCAGTAATACAATACCGATAACAGAGACTTCACCGACACGGCCCGGACGGATATAGCGCATGTAGATACCCATAAACAGGGCAATGGGTACTGTTGAACAAACAGTGAACACTCCCCATGGGCTTTCTGCTAATGCTTTAACAACGATAAGCGCAAGCACTGCAAGAATGATGATCATGATAAGGAAACAGCCGAATAAAGCGATAGTACCCGGAATAGGACCCATCTCTTTCTTTATCATCTCACCAAGTGAGTTACCATTACGGCGTGTTGAAATAAACAACACCATAAAGTCTTGTACTGCACCAGCAAGCACAACCCCGGCTAATAACCAAAGCGTCCCCGGTAAATACCCCATTTGCGCAGCAAGAACAGGTCCGACTAAAGGACCGGCACCCGCGATAGCCGCAAAGTGGTGACCAAATAAAACATAACGGTTAGTCGGAACGTAGTTCAAACCGTCATTATTGACAACAGAAGGTGTTGCTCGAGTTGGATCAAGCTTCATCACTTTTTGAGCGATGTAAAGACTGTAATAACGATAAGCAACTAAATAAACGGCAACAGAAGCAACAACTATCCATAGCGCACTGACGTGTTCACCACGGCGAAGTGCAACCACTGAAAGACAAAAAGCACCGATAATCCCGAGGATCACCCAAGGTACGTGCTTTAAAAATGCATTTTTGTTCATGAGACACCTTTTTTTCAGGCAAGACCGAACAGCCAAAGAGTAATGCGGGACAGCTGAGAATGATTTGAGCGAATATGAGAGACAACTGCCCGCTACTACATAATAAGAAGAATGAGATATGAACAGTGTGACAAAATCGCTTAGCGGTTGTATAACGAATTAAGCGGTCTGTTTTCTGAGTTGAGTGGTTCTGTCTTTTTGAAAAGGCTATTTTTTTGTGATCTAGGTAACAATTTTATTTCTTTCAATAAGTTAGAAACTCACAAAATAGAAGAAACCCTCCTTTTCACTAACAAAAAAGGAGGGTTTTTATAACATTATTTAATTGAATGGTAATTATTGGCTAAATTGAACTGATATTAAAAGCACATTACCTTTTCGGGTAGGTGAGCCATTAAAACGCCATTGGTATGCAGCATCAATAACGGCATTATCTATGCTCATGTCACCACTGCCAGATTTCAATAACACCACAGTAGGAACGCCTTGAGGGTCCACATCAAGTTGTAAGATCATCTCCCCTGTTTTAGCTGCTGTATCAGGGGCATTCACTTTCGGTAATGCCTGATCACTGGCTTTAATATTCGCCGATGAAAAATCAATACTAAATGCTCGATTTGATTGCTCAACAACTTTGTTGTTTAACGGCTTACGTATCACTTTACTATTCGGATCTGATGCAGGTATTACACGCTGAGCCAATTGAATTTGAGTTAAATCATCGCTGAGATAATCATCTGAAGGCTTAACTTCAATACCTTCAGGTAAATAACGCATATCCATTCTGGCACGTAAGGTTTGATAGCGTTCTAAGCGAGCGCCCTCAAGTGTATTCATTACCATGCGCATTTCTAACATTTGCATCAGCACACCAACACTTTCTTTTGATTTTTGCTGTGATGCTTTAGCAAATGCACCGGCTGCAATTTCGGGATCTTCATCAAGCCATGTAATGCCCCAGCCTAACCAGACATCTTCACGATCAGGCTCTAATGCAATAGCCTGTTCAAAATGAGTACGCGCTTTCAATAATAAGGTTTGCCAATACTCTTTATCTTGCGGATAAATTTTAGGAGAACTGGCTAAATTGTTGGTTCCTATGTTGTAATATTGCAATTCAAAACGTGCCACTGTTCTTACGATATCAACATTATCTTGATGAAGAGCGAGTTTTTCATTTAAAAAGCGAATACTGTTATCCCAGCTTTCATGGTTATTTTTACCATTAGGCAATGCCTGTAACTCTTTTAAGATGGCTTGTAACGCAGCACGCTTTTCTTGCTGTCGTTGAGATAATCTAGGGTAATAAGAAGCATAAGGATCATAGCTAGAACGAGTTGCTTCTCTTTCATTTTCTAATTCTGGCGCTTGTTTTTTCAATTCTGAATAAACATTTTCGGTAAGTGTTATCTCTTTAGCATCTTGTCTTGCGTAAGCTTTAACCAATTTTATTAATGTTGATTGTTGCTTAACGGCATACTCTTTCCAACCAAGACGGGTACTTTCAAAACGAACGGTCACACGTTGACGATATCCGTCTTTGTTTGGCATAAAACGCCAATGGCGAGCGGCACTCACTGCTTTATTATCGAATGCATCAACACCACTACTGTTTTGTACCCAAAGCCCTGAAATGCGCCCTTGAGGATCAACATCAACGGATAAAATAACATCTGCACGAGGGATATATTTTCTGATTGTTGGATAACGGATCTCAGTTAAGTTTTTTACTTCATTAGGTGATTCAACGAAAACTTCTCCGGGATACTCTTTTCCCATCATTGATTGCATTTCAATATAAGTGGTTGAATCATTATAAATTGCGTTACTCACTGGTAATCGTTGATTTGCCAACGTTGTAACATCGTCTGGTGGAGTGCTATTTTGTCGATAAAAACGATCTTCAATAACACGCGCTTGTAATATCTGATAAATCTGACGCTGATTTTCAGTAAGCTCTGAAATTGCTTTTTTCAATAATTGTTGCGCTGAAATATCATCATGACCTTGCTTAGCCAGTTTGAGCGTATCTGCCACCATTAACGCTAACATCGCTTTTTCAATTTGTGCATCCACAGAACGATGAGCAATATAAGTCAGTGCTAAAACTTGCCATGCCTCAGGCGATAACGGCGCAACAGCAATAACATTCATACCTGATTGCGTTAATTGAGCATCATTACTCGTTGAAAGGGAAGCTAATGCCTGAGCAACCATAATCTCAGGTTGATTTAATAGCCAGTCGCCATAAAAATTGAGTGTTTTTACAGCTTCCGCACGTTCTGACGTTCCCTTGGTATGAGCTAAATAAGCCTCTTTCGCTTTTATCGCTTCAGTCACATCATCGCTAAAATAATCCAATCCTGGTAAAGCAATTCGCGCTTTCTCAATAGCGCTAATCAATGCCAGCGCTTTCGGTTGATTAGACCGAATAACGTTACGGATCTCATTTTCGCTATTAACAACAAGATAATGATAATTTTGCCATTCTGATTGTTCGATATTTTGTAAAACAAAACGACGGCGATCTTCTAATTCATTTGTTGGGATCACCGATAATGACACACCCAGCGCCATTAAAAGCACGAGTCCACCACCACATAAATAGTAAATATTTTTAGCTCGCCACGATTGCAATAACATAACAATCGTCATAATAAGAGAGCCTAGCCATACTCCCAGCAAGAAATTACGCTCATCAAAGCGCACAGATGAGGGGAGAATTTTGCTATTAAAACTATCAATCAAACTAAAGGTTGAAACTAAAAAAGCTGGCAACCAAAAAGGAAACAGTAATGTTATAACGCCAATAATAATCAGGATCAGCTTTATTCTTTTTTTCATGTTATTTTCCCTAACCTATGGCTTTCTTTTCAAAATATGCATGGAAGGGAAAACAAAAATAACTAATAAAATAATGGCTGAAATCATTAAAAACATCACACTCAACATCGTTATTAATATTTGTTCAATATAATCAGCTTTAATTAAATCAGTAACCCAGCTAGAGCCTAAACTACCGCTGGCGCCTTGTGGAATAAAATTCATCAGCAATAATCCCAACAACACAGGGACTATCATGGCAATAGCGGTATGTAATACGACTTTGGGTACTTTATTTATTGCATTTTTAACTGCAATAAATATTGCTGGAGGCTGAATAGGTTTCGCTGGCGTAGCTTGGGCTGGCGCTTGTCGAATATTCGCATTTTGTACTCGTTTTTGACGAATTTGCTCGCGTTGCGTTTGGTTTTGTTTTTGAGTAATTGCAACTTGCTGTAACTTCGCCCCTCTTGCACAAGCTGCGCAAGCTTTACCTGCAAAATGCTGGTGGTTTTTATCTTTTTGACAAATAACTAATTGTTGCTTTTCAGGTTGTGCATATTCATAAAGTGCTGTCGTCCATGTTTTTGCACTTGGTCTTTGCGAAGGTGTGCCTGAAAAGGCTTTATCAAAGAGTGTTCTGAGTTTATCGGGTAATTGTTTATGTCCACTGGCGACATTAGGGGTGATCAAATTATGCGCTTTTACGCCATAACCATAAAAACGCCCTGCTATACGCCTTGGAATATCTGTAGGTACAGTGTCATTTTTAGGGCGACCACTAAAAGGATGGATACCAAAATTAAGCAACTGGAAAATAATAACGGCTAAGGCAAATCGGTCTTGCCACTCTTCTTGAGATTCTGGAACCGTTTGTTTTGCTTGAAACTCAGGGGCAAGATATTCAACGGTAAATTGCCCAGCAGGAAAGCGTGCATTCTCACCTTGGATACTAAAGCCATCACAATCGAGAAGAGACATATACAGACTTGATTTATAAAACCGCAAATTCAGCGGTTTCATATCAATAATACGGTGCCCTTGCTGATGCAAAGCATCAATCAACGAGCAAAGGTTATATGCAAGACTCACTTTCGCACCCATTCCTGTGGGTAAACCATGAGCTTTAGCTTGGCGCTCTTGAAGAATATACTCCAACTCAATCGTATTTTTGACATCAAGTTCCGGCATCACAAAGCCAACAAATTGTTTTTGGCTATTGTATAAACGAGCTTGAGGCCATGCGAGTTGGATAATAGGCGTATCGTTAACAGAAACGGGCTTTAATGCAGGTTCTAACTTCTGCATTGCCGTGATCTTTTTTAGATAATAAGCTTTATCAATTTTATCATGGTAAACTTTTGAGACTTGGAAAGGTGCATTATTAATATGGCTAACGCTGCCCGCACCACCGCTTTTTATCAAAGTACCTATTTGATAAATCTTACCATTTTCATCTTGTAGCTGTGTCGATAGTAGTTGTGTCGATATAGGTTTGCTTGGTTTCTGTTTCTTTGCCTTTACCACAACTCTTCATCCCTGATACAAATAACTAAGGTTTTATCATCGCCGGTGATTGAATGTGTTCGAGGATCAGCTAAAGTCCCTGCTAATGCCTCACTTCCGCTATCTTCTGATACTGTTTTTAAATAACGGATCACAGGAGTAATAAACGGTTCATAAAGGGCATCACACGCTTTATTCATCGCAAAAGGCTGTACACCATCAGACATCAAAATAACCTGTTTTACCGGTTTATTTAGGGGAATAACGCGTAAGTGCGCTTCCCAATTTTCTGACGTCACAAACCAAGTTTGATTCGCATATTCTCCATTTTCAGGCTGTGATACATAACTTGTACCATCGCAATACTCCACCACGGCAATGCCATCGCCTAAATGGAATAAATAGCCACTATCATCACCAACCCAACATGCAACCAGTGTTGATGCATATTCATTAAGCGCACACTGCTTTATTTCTGCATATTCAGCCAGTTGGAGGCGAATATCTTCAATAAGTTGTTTAGCCCCTTGGATTATCTGTTTTTCGGTTAACAAATCAATGTTTGGCCACTCTGTAATACGTAGCGTAAATAACCGGGCAACGAGCTGAGCGCCTTGTTCACTATAACGAGAAGAGCCAGCGCCATCACAAACAGCAGCGATAAGATATTCACCTTTACGACGAATAAAATAAGCATCCTGACAGGGAATTTGACGTTCTTGATGGGCAATACCTGTCACAGATGCCCCATAAGCTAACCAATCATTCATCAAACAGGTACACTCGCCCAAGAATCAGTTGAAGGTAATTGTGCTGTGCCACCCGGTGTTGATTGAGAAACCACCTGCATACTGGCGCTTAGCCACAAGAACAGTTCTTTAAATTGCAGCCCTTTAAGCATTTTCACACCATTAACACCATTACGGCTAAAGCTTCCCATGACTTCTGCTGATGCACCATCAACCATAATAGGAAATACCGCTGTTTTTTGGTTTTCTTCTGCTTGACGACAAAGCTGTGCAGCCTGCTCCCATTGGTCTGTCGGAACACCATCAGACATTAAAAATAGCCAAGGACGAGTATAAGCAACACCCGCCTGTTTAAAGCGCTGTTTTTCAGCTTCTATTTCTTCAAGTGCGAGCGTAATGGCTTGCCCCATCGGCGTTGTGCCATTAGCTTCTAAAACAGGCGCTGTAAAGTCCATCGCATCTTTCCAATCACCATGAACCGTACATTGGTCATATCCGCCATATTCAATAACCAGAATACGTACACGTTTAGCCGCAATTACATCGTTTTTAAGCTCTTGTTCGAGTAATTTAAGCCCTTCATTTAGTTGTTGAATAGGTTGACCATACATACTGCCAGAGCTATCTAGTACTAAGATCAGAGGGGTTCTTTGTTCACTATTATCAACCAAGGCTACGTCTGGGATCATAAGATGCTCCATCATTCAGTTATTATTTTTCATGATAGTAATTAATGTAACATAAAGACGCAAAATTCATCAGAAAGAAAAAAGCAATAAAGTGAAGATAAAGATATTTCTGATAAAAAATAAGCTTTAAGGTTTAAAACTCGATGTTTTAAATTAAATTTGAGAGTGTTTTCATGATTTCAGATGAAAAAAAACACCTTATTACATCTTGTAAAAGGTGCTTTTTAATAAACGATTTATGATATTAATAGTGGATTTTTTGGCGTCCAGCAATAGAGTGCGAAAGCGTTGTACCATCGACCATTTCAAGTTCACCTCCCACAGGAACCCCATGGGCAATTCGGCTAGCCGAAATATCATACTGAGCACAAATTTCAGCAATATAATTGGCTGTTGCCTCACCTTCAACGGTCGGGTTTGTCGCCAAGATCACTTCTGAAATAGTCTCTTGGCTTAAGCGTTCTTCAAGTCTATCTAAACCAATATCCATAGGTCCAATACCATCTAAAGGGGATAAATGCCCCATTAAAACAAAGTATCGACCCGCAAACTGCCCTGTCTGCTCGATAGCATGAATATCCGCAGGACTTTCAACAACACAAATTTGCCCATTTTGCTGACGGCGAACATTCGCACAGATGGTGCAACGCTCTTCTTCAGTAAAAGTTCGGCAATCACAGCAATGACCAATTTCAGACATTGCACGCGTGAGTGCTTGTGCAAGTCGCATACCACCGCTTCTATCGCGTTGAAGTAGTTGGAAAGCCATTCGTTGCGCTGACTTAGGCCCGACACCGGGTAAACAACGCAACGCTTCCATTAATGATTCAAGAAGTGGGCTGGTTTGCATTAGAATGGCATCTTAAAGCCTGGTGGCAATTGCATACCGTTAGAAACAGAGGCCATTCTTTCTTTTTGTGTTTCATCAATACGACGCGCAGCATCATTAAAGGCAGCAGCAATCAGATCTTCCAGCATCTCTTTGTCATCTTCTAGCAGGCTAGGATCGATTTCAACACGACGGCAATTATGAGCACCATTGATAGTGATCTTAACTAAGCCAGCGCCAGATTCACCTGTCACTTCTAAGTTAGCGATCTCTTCTTGCATTTGTTGCATTTTTTCTTGCATTTGTTGGGCTTGCTTCATCAGATTACCCAAACCACCTTTTCCGAACATAATTGTCTCTCTTTGTAAAAGCCACACAGTATGAAGTCATACAACATGTTGCGATTAAACAGGTCGGATACTCTCTTCATCCAATTCAGCATCAAAATATTGCTGTAATGTTTGAATCGTTTTATCCGTAATAATCGATTGACGCGATAACGCCAATTTTTCATCATAAATGGCTTGTCGCCACTCCAACGGTGTTTTTACCGCTGGATCATCATCTTCTATAATTGTGAGTGAAATTGCTTTTCCATGCAATTCACTTAACGCATTAGTAAGCGTGCGTAACGTATTTGCTGAATTTAAATGTTTCTGTTTAGTTCGTAAATGCAAAATAACGTTTTCTTCGCTTACCGTCTCTTTATACGCATTTAATGCCAGTTGTTGTACCAATTTAGGGAGCGGCATTTTGTCAATTTCAGCAGCCCACGCATCTCTTTCTTGTGATTCTTTCGCAATTTTTGCTGCTAATTCAGGCGTTTTTTCATATTCGAGAACTTCTTTGATCTCTTTTGGTGAAGAAACAACCTCTTGCGTTGACATTAGCTCAGGGTTTTGCGGGCGCCACTGGTACTCTTCTTTTTTCTTTTTTTCAGGCGCATTAGTCTGACGCTTCGCTGCTTGCTGGCGTTTTTCACTCACGGCTGCTAGCCGCTCTAATGCACTAGCAGCCGGCTTAGCCCGATTAGGCGTCGCCGGTTCAGACTTTTTTGGCGGGGTTTGTTGTTCCGTCCCCTTTATTGCCTGTCTTGCCCTTAGAAGTTGTGCTGCGGGGCTATTGCCGAGCGAAGCACTATTTTCTATTGGTGAAGAAGATGAATGAGCCATTTGAGGCGAATGAGTCTGCGCCGTTTGTGGAGCATAATGTTCAGACTTTCTATTCGTAGGCAATGATGCTGAAGGTAACGTCTGTGCTAATGGCGCAGAAGGTATTTCATCAATCACTGTTTTAGGATGAAAAGCCAGCGCACGTAACAGCGTCATTTCAACGCCCATGCGTCTGTCTGGCGCATAAGCCAGTTCTTTTCGTCCTACTAATAAGGTTTGATAATAGAGCTGTAAATCTTGTGGAGAAACAGATTTAGCCAATAAGCGTAGGCGTTCTTGAGTAAATTGCTCTTGAGGATTTTCTTCACTAGGCAATAACTGCAACATCGCAATTTGATGCAGTAATGAGAGTGTTTCCACCAAGAAATTTTCCCAGTCAGTACCTCTTGAAGCGACTTCATTAACTAGCGACATGACCTGTTGACCATCCGCTTTTACTAGCGATTCAATCAATGCTAAAGGCTGAGCGTCATCAATCGTGCCAAGCATTTGGCTAACCACATCCGCACTGACAACACCTTCGCCACTTGCGATAGCTTGGTCTGTTAAGCTTAATGCATCTCGCATACTGCCATCGGCAGCGCGAGCAATAAGTTGACGCGCTCTTACATCATTTTCAATATGCTCTGCTGATAGCACTTTTTCGAGCTGTGTCGCAATTTGGTCAATATCTAATGCTCGCAGATGAAATTGCAAACAACGCGATAAAATCGTCACCGGTAGTTTTTGTGGATCAGTCGTCGCTAATAAGAATTTAACGTGCTCTGGTGGTTCTTCTAATGTTTTTAGTAGCGCATTAAAACTGTGACGAGAAAGCATGTGAACTTCATCAATCAAGTAGACCTTAAAGCGTCCTCTTGCTGGCGCGTACTGCACATTATCCAGCAGTTCACGAGTATCTTCTACCTTAGTACGAGATGCCGCATCGATTTCAATTAAATCGACAAAACGCCCTTGTTCTATTTCAAGGCAATTTGCACATTGGCCACAAGGTTTACTCGTAATACCTGTTTCACAATTCAACCCTTTGGCAAATAATCGGGCAATAGTGGTTTTTCCGACACCTCTTGTGCCAGAAAAAAGATAGGCGTGATGAAGTCGCTGATGATCAAGACCATTAGCTAAAGCAGTCAACACATGACGTTGACCAACAACATCGTTAAAAGTTTGTGGGCGCCACTTACGGGCAAGTACCTGATAGCTCATTGATTCCGCTAAATTTGAACGAGATTTATCTCTATGCTAACACAGGGGCGACCTATTGAGCGAGATCTGTAAGAAACAAATGAGATATTGATGAAAGAACCAGCAGAAATTTAAGATAAAGTAAGAGGTAACAATTGTGCGGGCAACAATATACATTTATAAAAATAGAAATACTTATAAATGAGATATAAACACCCGCACTCTTACTTGTGTTTACGATAAGAACTTAATGCGTTCTTCTCTAAACAGTGAAGATATTAATGTCCTGGGAAATCAACCAGTGTAAAGCTGTGAACACCTTGTTTTTCTAAGCGTTCGATACCGCCTAAATCAGGTAAGCAGATAATAAATGCAGCTTCTGTCACAGTACCACCTAAACGGCGGATCAGACGAGCAGTTGCTTCAATGGTGCCACCTGTTGCCAGTAAGTCATCAACCATTAATACTTTATCTTTATCCGTAATGCTATCTTTGTGGATCTCTAAAGTATCTGTGCCGTATTCCAGATCATAAGTTTCACTGAGCGTTTCGCGAGGCAATTTACCTTTTTTACGAACAGGAACAAAACCAACACCTAGGCGTAAAGCGACAGGAGCACCAAATAGGAAGCCACGCGCTTCGGTACCCACGACTTTAGTGATACCCTGACCTTGATAGTGTTCTACCAATAAATCAATGGTTGCCTGATATGCAGCAGGATTATCTAATAATGTGGTGATATCACGGAATAATATCCCTTCTTTTGGATAATCAGGAATGGTTTCAATACTGTCTTTAATAAATTGCAGTTGTTGCGCGTTAGCAGTCATAATCAGTGCCATAATAAAAAACGAAACGATAGAATCTATGCAATATGCCGTTAAAATGCAACAGAAAGCCAATTAACAACTCTTTTTTGTTGCTTTAAGTCAATTCATGTTTTTATCAAAACAGGGACAAGAACCAGATGAATAAACCCGATCCTTTAAGCTTGTTTAAAAAACAGATAGACAATCTAGCCGAAACAGTGGCGCCTATTGCAAACAAAAAAATTGCAGCACCTTGCTTCGACACAGCACTATTCCACCGCCGAAGTGATTCCCTTGGTGGCTATATGCAACAGATCCGCGATAATTTTATCCAGTTAATCGCTTGTGTTGAGGCACAACGAAGCCAGCAGGTTAAATTTCTGGCCACACAAATCCTACAACAAATTGAAGCATTAACTCGTGAATTATCGACACAAACACTAAGAAAGCAAGAGAACCAGCTTACTCAACGAAAAAAAAGTGTCGATTTATACCAAAAGCTTGCCCAACATCAGGATTATGAGCGTCGATTACAAGCCATGATCCAAGATAGAGAACTTTCATTAACGCAAGCACAAAGCTTTATGAAGCAACAAGAGTTGCAAAAAGAGATTGCCGCTCTTGAAAATCGCCTTGCGCGCTGCAAAAACGCCCTGTTCTCTATCGAAAAGAGCATTGAGAAACAAGAAGATAAATTTTAAAGGAGGTGATAATGAGTTTAAAAGAAGCACCAGAGTCTGTTCAATTGGCAGTCGATCTTATCTATTTACTTGAAAGCCACCATATTGATCCTAAAACTGCACTAGAAGCCCTTGAGATTGTGCGCCAAGATTATGAAAAAAAATTAGCAGCACAATCTACTCATTCATCCCTTTAATTAAGCAAAAGGTGTATTGGCTTCAGGTGTTGAACCATCAAGAGGACGTTTTATCTCTTGTACTTCATCACCTTGTTTATTATGTAAATAGACATCAAGTTGGTTAAACGCAATATTGATATTATTTTCATTACATAACTTATCAATAGCACGGTTAACTTCATCTATTGCAATACTTCTATCACCTAATGTTCTGACATAAAAACGCAAATCATGATTCAGCGTACTTGCCCCAAACTCAGTAAATAATACCACCGGTTCTGGCTCTGTCATCACTCTGACATTATCTTTAGCCGCCTTCATTAAAATCTCTTTGACCTTATCGAGATCAGAGCCATAAGCGACACCAACTTGAATAATAATACGTGTCACCGTATCAGATAATGTCCAGTTAATAAGTCGTTCGGTCACAAACGCTTTATTTGGAATAATCACTTCTTTACGATCAAAATCAGTCACTGTCGTCGCCCGAATACGAATTCGGCTAACCGTACCGGAATAAGTACCAATAGTAACCGTATCGCCAATTCTGACGGGTCTTTCGAACAAAATAATTAGACCAGACACAAAGTTTGCGAATATTTCTTGTAAACCAAACCCTAAACCAACCGTTAAAGCGGCCGCTAACCATTGCAGTTTTTCCCAGGCGACACCTAATATTCCCAGTGATACGATGGTTCCGATAGCAATAATAATGTAGGTTAAAATGGTTGTGATCGCGTAAGAAGCCCCTTGTTGCAGTTTTATACGAGATAAAATTAATACCTCTAATAAACCCGGTAAATTTCGGGTCATAAACCAAGAAATTGCCATAATAGAAACAGACAATAATAGGTCGGCAACAGTAACCGCTTTAACGACATTACCAAGCTCTGTCGGCAAAGTGTAACTCCAGAGCGTTATTCCATCTAAATAGGTAAAGACCGTAATAAAATCAGACCAAATACCATAGAAACTAGACGCAAAGATGATAAATAAAATCATCGTTGTCAGTCTTAATGATTGCTGATTGATTTGATCCATATCCATTGGTGGTTCTTGAATAGGCTCTAGGCTGTTATCTTCGCCCTCTTTTTTCTCTTTTAACATAGCTTGTCTACGTTCAAGAGCGCGACGATAGGCGAGACGTCGAGCCGCAACAGTTAAGCCACGTAAGCTTGCATGATAAGCAATAAACCACAGCATGAGCAGATATAAGCTGTCAATCCAGCGATTTGCTAAACGCAATGCTGTGTAGTAATAACCAAAAATAACTAATCCCATTAAAATAAGGGGCGAAAACGTTAATAAGGTAATGACGACCGTTCTAACAACATGATTACCCTTTTCTTGCCATATTTCACGGCAAAATGGCAGCGCACACAGGCTAATACCAAATAATGAAATAATCGCAACTAATTGCCCAATAACATCCCCCACTAACAGTAATGGATTATTAATACCATAAGCTGAAAGCAGAATAATTGGCAACATTGGCAGTGATAAGCGTAATAAACGTTTACGATTTTGCTGAACGCGTTCGAGAGGAATTTTAAAATGTTTTACGGCAACACCATTGTCAGACATTAAGCGATAAGACCATTCAAACATCAGCCAAAATACCGCAAATTGCCATGCAAAAGACCAAATAAATTCTTGCTGCACATTAAAGCTATTAATTAGCCAATACCCTATTGCTAATACAATACAAGAAAGGGGTAATGTTTTTATAAATACAATCCCTAATGCTAATGGCGTATGCAGTTGTGAATCTTTATTAAGCTTATTAATATCCGCATTCAGTTTTTCAAATTGCATATCTAGCTTTTTGCGTTGCCAAATAATCAACAAACTGAACGAAATAAGTGCAATAAGTACAGGAAGTGATTTCTTAGCCCCGATCAACAGATTTTCATTTGACCAGTTAAGCTTAAAACCTTGAAATTCGGCAACCGCTTGAGTCGGAAATACTGCAAACCAATTAAGATTAATCGGCTTATTACTGCTTACCCAGAAAATTTGCTGAGCCAATGTGTTTTCCAGTGAGCTGACCACACTGCGTAATTGTTGCTGATCCATTTGGAGATTAATCGAACCCGATATTTGATTACCTAATTGGTTATTCAGTTTATCGAGCAATTCTCTACGTGCATCAATTAAGAGTTCCAAAGCATTGCGTAACTCTTTTTGCGCATTGGCATCTGTAGTTTCAGGATGTGTTGATTGATACTCTTTCATCAACTGATCAATATAAACATTAGGTTGAATGATTTGATCACGTTGCTTGTTTATTTCAAATTGTTCTAATCGCAAATCGGCAATTTTATCCGGCAAGTTATTAATAAATATACCATCGGGTAAATCAACTTGTTCTTCAAACAGAATACGTGACAGTAATAAACTGCCTTTAAGCACATCAATTTGTTCTTTTAAATTGCGTTCAGATTGAATGGCTCTATCTAAACGATTCTTTACGAGTAAGCTATGGCGATTTAAATCGTTGTTGTTTTGTGTGGTAACAATCAACTTATCACTAAGCTGTTTATTGATTTCTGTTTGTACCAAATAAAATGGATCGTTATTAATGATCTGATTCTCAAGCCCTGTACTTTGGGCTTCTTTGGCAGTTTCTTCCGAGCTATCTAAGCGTTTATCATTGATAGCATCTTGAAGTAATTGAGCATGCTCTTGTGAAAGGTCGATATAAGCAGAACTATAATCTCGCTGTAGTTGCAATAAACTTTGCAGTTGCACATTTGATTGGAGAGTTCGCTTTTGAAAATTATTTTGTTGTTGAAGATAATATTGTTCTAATTGCAACAATTGCACTGCTGAAGTGCGCATTTGTGCTTTATCAGCACTGCTTTTATTCAACAAGGTTCTTATTTGTTGCAGTCTTTCTGAATTGCCGAATAAAACAGATTGCGCCCTTTCAGGTTGTGTTTGTAATACAATAAGCTCATTACTGTAGTTGGCTAAATCATCTTGAGACTTTTGTAATGACTGTAAAACCGTTTCAAGTTGAGATTCTAATGTTGTAAGCGGTAAAGCCTCTAATGATTTTTTATAATCGTCGGCTTCTTTATTAGCGATTTTTTGTTTTAATTGTTCGAGTTGATATTGTGTACTACGTAATTTTTCCGGTAATTGATCGACTGTTTTATTGTAGCTTGTCGATTTTTTCTCTAATTGTTGAATATCATCAAGTAATAAAAGTGATTGTTCGAGATCTGTGATAGTTAATTTATCTTCTGCACTTAACTCACTGCGCTTATTTAATAAATTAAGCTGGTTTTGAATGCTTTCTTGAGTCGGTAAATTACTCGGTACCGCGGCTAAAACGGCGGTAATGGAGAGTCCCCAAAGAATAAAGACAATAATCGTGGCTGTAATAACCGTCTTTATTTGACTATTAAATTGAGAAAAAAGAGTTTGTGTACACATGGTTAAGCAACTTGTTCAATTAATATTGAAAAACTGTTTATTAGTATAATCCAATTGCTTTAAATTGGCAGTGTAAACAGAGCAAGTTGCTTGGTTTGTTTCTCGCCTGAGAAAACGAAATAGTGATCAGAAAGTCAGGATTTTATCCGCATCGAGCGTCCACTGCGCTAAATCGACTAATGTACCTAATTCTGCACCATCAACAAGTGGTAAATCACTGATACCACGCGTATCTGTACATGTTTTACAGAGTTTAACAGGCACATTTTGCGCCGTGAGGATTTCCAGCATTTGCTGTAAGTTATAACCTTCTTTAGGTTGTTGACGAGCTAAAGCCCCAGTTACAGCATCAGACATTAAAAAAATATTTAATTCAGTTTCTGGATGCTGTTCTTTTAATGTAATCGATAAACGCAGTGCGTTAAATAATGATTCATTGCCATAAGCTGCACCATTAGCAATAACTAATACCTTACTCATAAACATCTTCCTCAAGTTTAATAATAAATTAAGATGGCGCCGATATTCTCATATTTGCGCTATGCTTTATCATATCAATAAAGCTATCAACCAAATATTGACTTTCATCTTTGATAGAAAAACTTTCTGGTGAAAATAACCAATTCTCGGCAAGACCCGTCATCATTGCTCTTAACATAATAGCGGCCCTTCTTAAATTAAGATCGGCAGGAAGCTGTTTTTTTTCAATACAACGAGATAAAGACTGTTCTATTCTAGAGTGATCCGCTGCACACAATTCTCTGCGAATTTCAACAATTGGTGTCATTTCACCGACAAATTCGCATTTATGGAAATATATTTCTAAAAGTGCATTATGTTTGGGATCTTCGACAATTGATGTCAATATGTAAATAAGTAATTCTCTTAATACAAATAGTGGATCATCTGGGTATTTTGATTGATACTCTATTTCTAAAGATTCTATTTTTAAGTCGGTGAGTTCGCACGCTTCAGTAAATAAATCCACTTTATTTTTAAAGTGCCAATATATTGCGCCACGGGTCACGCCTGCCGCTGTTGCAATATCTGAAAGTGATGTGGCAGAAACGCCTTGCACAGTAAACAGCCTAAGTGCAGCATCAATAATCTGCTGTTTTGTTTCTTGTGCCTGTCGTTTAGTTTTTCGTGCCATTAATCCTCGATTTTGACTGAAGTTAATTTACATACATTCATGTATGTTTGTACTATACATCGCAATCAATCATCAACTTAATTATTTTTATCCCGGGAAACAACGTTTGAATAGAGGTTTTCTTATGCGAAAAAACAGAGGGGTTTTGCCTCTGGCTCTGTTAGTGCTATCAGGCAGCTTGGTTCTTGCTGGATGTGACGACAAAGCTAAACAGTCTGCTGGAGGTCCACCTCCTGCACCAGCTGTCGGTGTTGTGACTTTAGGAGCTGAAGCCCTGACAATCACCACTGATTTACCAGGTCGTACATCAGCCTTCCGTATTGCTGAAGTTCGCCCTCAAGTTGGCGGCATTATTTTAAAACGTAATTATACAGAAGGTAGCTATGTAGAAGCGGGTACATCTTTATACCAAATCGACCCAGCTATTTTTGAAGCAACTTTAAATAGTGCGCAAGCTGAATTAGCGAAAGCTAAAGCGAATGCTGAAATAGCTCGTCTCACCGTGGAGCGTTATAAACCTCTACTTGGTACAAACTATGTCAGTAAGCAAGATTTTGATACTGCAACGTCTCAGTACGCACAAGCGGTTGCCGCTGTTAAAGCAGGTGAAGCTGCTGTAACGACTGCAAAAATTAATCTTGAATATACAAAAGTAACAGCACCTATTTCAGGTCGTTCAGGTAAATCTACTGTGACTGAAGGCGCGCTAGTTGCTCCAGGTCAGCAAGTGGCACTTACCACTGTTCAGCAAATTGATCCGATTTACGTCAACGTGACGCAATCGAGTGAAGACTACCTGAAACTTAAAAATGAAATTGAAAGTGGCGTTATTCGTCAAGAGCAAGGTAAACCTGTTGTTCATTTAACATTGACTAATGGGCAAGCTTACGCGCAGAAAGGTCATTTAGAGTTTTCTGATGTGACTGTTGATGAAACAACAGGCTCTATTACGATGCGTGCAATCGTACCTAACCCAAATGGGGAATTATTACCCGGTATGTTTGTTCGCACCAAGTTAGAAAATGGTATTCGTCAAAATGCAATTTTGATCCCACAACAAGCCGTTATTCGTACAGCTCGTGGTGATGCAACAACAATGGTTGTTAATAAAGATAATGTTGTTGAAGTTCGTACCATTGAAGTGTCACAAGCTGTTGGTAATAAATGGCTCGTTAATAGTGGTGTTCAGGCTGGTGAGCGCGTTATCGTTTCTGGATTGCAAAAAGCAAAACCAAAAATGACAGTAACAGCTCAAGAAGAGAATTTAGATGCGAAGCCATCACCTGAACAAACTGAGCCAGCTAAGAATCCTCAATAAGGAGTCGGTGATCCATGCCTAAGTTTTTTATAGATAGACCGATATTTGCGTGGGTAATTGCGATAATTACCATGCTCGCAGGTCTTCTGGCACTCATCAAACTGCCTGTCGCCCAGTATCCAACGATTGCACCGCCAGCGATTTCTATCTCTGCGGTTTATCCTGGTGCTGACGCCACCACTGTGCAGAACACTGTTACCCAAGTTATCGAACAGAATATGAATGGTATCGATAACATGGTGTATATGTCTGCGACCAGTGACTCAGCGGGTATGATGAATATCACTCTGACCTTTGAAGCAGGTACTGACCCTGATATCGCGCAAGTACAGGTGCAGAACAAACTGCAACTTGCCATGCCGTTATTACCTCAGGAAGTGCAACAACAAGGGATTAGTGTTGATAAATCCTCAAGTTCATTCTTGATGGTTGCGGGTTTCATCTCAAATGACGGTTCAATGTCGCAAGATGATATCGCAGACTATGTAGGTGCAACGATTAAAGACCCATTAAGCCGTGTTACCGGTGTGGGTGAAACCCAGTTATTTGGTACTCAATATGCGATGCGTATTTGGTTAGATCCCGATAAACTGGTGAAATACAACATGACAACACTTGATGTTATTGGTGCGATTAAAGCACAAAATAACCAAGTGGCAGCAGGTCAATTAGGGGGAACACCGCCTATTCCTGGCCAGCGTTTAAACGTATCAATCATTGCTCAAACTCGACTCAATACCGCAGAACAATTTGGCGATATCCTGATGAAGGTCAATACTGACGGTTCACAGGTTAAGTTAAAAGATCTCGGTGTAGTTGAAATGGGGGCTGAAAGCTACAGTACTATTGCTCGCTTTAATGGCTTACCCGCTTCTGGTATCGGTATTAAATTAGCAACAGGTGCTAACGCATTAGATACAGCAACCGCTGTACGTGCTGCATTGGCTGAAATGGAGCCGTTCTTCCCTGCGGGATTAGAGGTTGTTTATCCTTACGATACAACGCCATTCGTTAAGATCTCTATTTTCGAAGTGGTAAAAACGCTGGTTGAAGCAATCATGCTGGTATTCGTAGTTATGTATCTGTTCTTACAGAACTTCCGTGCTACGTTAATTCCAACAATTGCAGTGCCTGTTGTATTGTTAGGAACCTTCGCCATACTCTCGGCGTTTGGTTATTCGATAAATACCTTGACGATGTTCGCGATGGTACTTGCTATCGGGCTTCTGGTGGATGATGCCATCGTTGTGGTAGAAAACGTCGAACGTGTAATGCAAGAAGAAGGTTTATCGCCTAAAGAAGCAACACGTAAATCCATGGGACAAATCCAAAGTGCGCTGGTCGGTATCGCCTTAGTGCTTTCTGCGGTATTTATTCCAATGGCATTCTTTGGTGGTTCAACAGGTGCAATTTATCGCCAGTTCTCTATCACCATCGTATCAGCAATGGTTCTGTCTGTTTTCGTTGCATTGATTTTAACACCCGCACTTTGTGCAACGATGTTAAAACCTATACCGAAAGGCAGCCATGGTGTGCAAACAGGTTTCTTTGGTTGGTTTAACCGTACCTTTGAAAAAAGCAGCCACCACTATACTGACAGCGTATCCCGTACTCTTCGTGGTACTGGTCGTTACTTACTGATTTACGTTTTATTAGTCGCAGGTATGGCGTTAATGTTTATTCGCTTACCCGCATCGTTCTTACCTGAAGAAGACCAAGGGGTATTACTGACAATGGTTCAGTTGCCTGCTGGCTCTACACAAGAACAAACACAAGACGTATTAGAAAGAGTAAACGACTACTTCAATACCGATGAGAAAGAACTCGTTAAATCTGTCTTTACCGTAAGTGGCTTCGGCTTCGGTGGTCAAGGACAAAATATGGGTCTGGTTTTCGTTGTATTGAATGATTGGGATGAACGTAAAGCAGAAGAAGACAAAGTGCCTGCTATTGTAGGACGTGCCAACGTGGCATTATCCCAAATTAAGGAAGCCTTTGTTTACTCATTTAACATTCCAGCAATTGTTGAGTTAGGCTCTGCGGGTGGTTTCGAATTCGAGTTAGTGGATAAAGCTAACCTCGGTCACGATAAACTCATGGAAGCTCGAAATCAATTACTCGGAATGGCAGCGCAACAACCTCAAATGTTAATGGGTGTGCGTCCTAATGGTCAGGAAGATACGTCACAGTATCGTCTGTTTATCGACCTAGAAAAAGCACAAGCTCAAGGTGTTGCAATTAGTGATATCTATTCAACATTGGGTACGATGTTTGGTGGTAGCTATGTAAACGACTTTATCGACCGTGGTCGTGTTAAGAAAGTTTACGTTCAAGCTGAATCACAATTCCGTATGTTGCCACAAGATATTGGTAATCTTTATGTTCGTAACAATGTCGGTCAGATGGTTCCATTCTCATCGTTCATTGATACAAGTAAAGATCCTTGGTTATACGGCTCTCCTCGTTTAGAACGCTATAACGGTTTACCAGCAGTTCAAATTCAAGGTAGTGCAACACCGGGTCAAAGTAGTGGTGATGCAATGCTTATGATGGAAGATCTCGCGAGTAAACTACCAAGCGGTATCGGTTATGAATGGACAGGAATGTCATATCAAGAACGTTTATCGGGTAACCAAGCGCCTGCGCTGTATACCATTTCCTTGATAGTGGTATTCCTTTGTCTTGCTGCTCTTTATGAAAGCTGGTCAGTACCATTCTCCGTTATGTTAGTCGTTCCACTGGGTGTTATTGGTGCGCTTGCATTAACATCAATAAGAGGGCTTGAAAACGACGTTTACTTTAAGGTTGGGCTACTAACAACCATTGGGTTATCGGCGAAAAACGCAATCTTGATTGTTGAATTCGCCAAAGACTTGATGGAGAAAGAAGGTAAAGGACTCATAGAAGCAACGTTAGACTCTGTTAGAATGCGTCTACGTCCAATTCTAATGACTTCACTAGCCTTTATGTTAGGGGTTATTCCTCTAGTATTAAGTAATGGTGCGGGTTCTGGCGCTCAGAACTCAGTAGGTACAGGTGTATTCGGTGGTATGATTGCCGCAACCTCCCTTGCTATCTACTTTGTTCCTATTTTCTTCGTTGTGATCCGTAGACGATTTGCGAAGAAAAATGAAGATTTAGAGCATCCAAATCATTCTCACTAGTTTGAATGAATTTGAGTGATAATGCCAAAAAGGTCGCGAAAGCGACCTTTTTCTTTATCTATTGATGCACTGTTTTAAATGAAAACTTATCTCATTATATTATTTTTAGGAAATATCTCTTTAATCAATAAATTCATTTTATTTTTTTTCTTATATGTGACTTTTTGTCAAAATTAAGCTGTTCTGTTATTTATAAATAACAACGATAATTATGCCTCATTTACACGCTTAAACATTTGAAATATAATAAAAACAAATAAAATCATTATGTTAAGATAAAATCACTTTAATCGGGATTTATTAATTTTTACGAAAATAGACAAAATTCTGTTGTTCAGATAGTGACTTATGCAATAATAGTGCTATATTAAGCAAAGAAATACTTAATGTATAAATTTTAAACTCATTCATGTGCAATTGAATGTTTAGTATTGTCTTTCGATATGCTATTACTTTGTTAGAAATAATAAATATAATTATTAAACTCTTTTAGCATGCGAGTAAATATAAACGCTCATTTTCCAGTTTATGTTTTTTATTAATCCATTAATGAATTATGTGATGTATCTCGTTAATAAGCTCAACTTTAAGTATTTATCATTATTAATGAATATTTTCTATTAATTCAATTACGATATGTTATGGACGAATATTCACCAGAAAAAGTAGATTTAGCCGAATTGTCGTTTTTGTGCGAAGAGCTATTACAGCAAGCTTTAGGCTCCTTAGATAAAGGAAGCACAGTTTGGCACAACGATCTGAGTAGCACAAAAAGCGTTGACCTTAATGTTCTAATTGAACACATTATGGACTTTAGTTGGAAATTTAAGATTAAGCACCCAGATAAACATGTAATTAATACGCTTATAGAAGAGTACCTTGAAGAGACTTATCGTTTATTTGGTAATACATCAATTTCTTACTCAGATATCAATAATTGGAAAGAGTTAAACCAGTCACTTTTAACTCTCATTGCCAAAAACCCAACAAATTATATTAAATAATTTTAATTATCTTTAGTTTTATTTTAATAATAGAGAAAAGACAACATGACTAAGACAGACTATCTAATGCGTTTAAGAAAATGTACTTCAATCGAAACATTAGAACGTGTGATTGAAAAAAACAAATATGAGCTTTCTGATGATGAACTGGAGCTGTTTTATTCAGCAGCCGACCACCGTTTAGCAGAACTCACAATGAATAAGCTATATGATAAAATTCCAGCGTCTGTTTGGAAATTTGTAAGATAATCTAGTTCTATTTAATTACCTTAGTTTTATTTTTGCTATTTTTATTTTTTATAGTATTAGGGTTATTAGTTCTTAATTTAGATATCGTTTTATTCGCGTTTTCTTATCAGTAGAATGATTACACACCATCATGCCGTTGACTTATTACGGCATGACTGCACTGCTTTGCTCAAATATTCTTTCATTTATAAATATGACCGTAAATATTCCAATAATAAATTGATACATTAAGCATACTATTTTTTATTCAATACGATTTTCTATTCGATACGATTGATTCTTAAACTCAAAGAAAACAGCGCTCAAAAAAACACGCGTGTAGAGTAAAACATAAGGGGAAACAAAAATCCTAGAAGATAATCATTATGAGAGATTAGATATTACGAAAGGCTAAAAATTGGGTGGGGCCTTGCCAGCGACATCCCGGCACACGCGACACCTGTCATGGCTGCTTCCTTCCGGACCTGACCGAGTTAACAAGTTAGCGTTGCGGGAGAACCAACAAGACCCCATAGATTGTCTTATTGCTAAGACGTCACGCATTATGTTTTAAACTGACCCAAATAGCAAGGAAAGCGAGCCTAAGTGATGATTAATTACCCAATTTTTCTCTCGCTGATTATTCAATTGCCTTTAACGCTCTTTTTGTCCCTCATAAATTCACCAGAAAGTATTCAATAAGTGGATAAATCATAATCTCATCAACGCTGTTTATTTATCATTAGATTGCTATCTAAGATAAAAAGGGAGATTATTTTTTTATCTTCTGAGGATTGTATATAATCAGCGTTATAAAAAATAACCAGATCTAATGATACAGGTACACTATGAGTCAAGCATTGAAAGATCTCATCAATTTGATGGCACTTGAAAAAATAGAAGAAGGTCTATTTAGAGGTCAAAGCGAAGATATAGGATTACCTCAAGTTTTTGGTGGGCAAGTTGTCGGACAAGCACTATACGCTGCAAAACAGACAATTGCTGATAACCGCTACATCAACTCATTTCATAGCTACTTTTTACGTCCTGGCGATAGCCGCAAGCCTATCGTTTATGATGTGGAATTTATCCGTGATGGCGGTTCATTTAGTACTCGTAGAGTCAGTGCTATTCAGCATGGTAAACCTATTTTTTATATGACCGTTTCTTTTCAAGAATTTGAAGAGGGCTTTGAACATCAAGATATAATGCCTGATGTTCCTTTTCCAAATGAACTTATCCCACAGCATGAAATTTTAAAGAAATTAGCACCTAAATTACCCGAACCGATTAGATCTTTAGCACTACGAGAAACACCTTTTGAAGCACGTCCAGTGCAATATTTTAGCCCTTTTGGCTACTCTAAAGCGCCCGCTGAACGCTATGTTTGGTATCGTAGTCGTGGTGAAATGCCATCAGATCCTTTCTTGCATCAATACTTGCTTGGTTATGTTTCTGATTTTGATTTTTTACCAACCGCTCTCCAACCTTATGGCTTAGGCTTTATGGATACAAGTCTGCAGGTCGCTACGATTGACCATTCTATGTGGTTTCATCGTCCATTCCGTGTGGATGATTGGTTACTTTATGTGATTGAAAGCCCTTCAGCGTCAGGCGGTAGAGGATTTGTTAGAGGTAAATTCTTTAATACAAATGGTCAACTAGTCGCATCTTCTGTTCAAGAAGGGGTTATTCGCCAAAAACGGACTAAACATTCAAAATAATATTTTGGCATATTCCCCCCTCAAACGAGGGGGAATAGACAATTATTGTTGATAAGCTCTTTCACCATGCGTGGTTAAATCTAATCCATCATGCTCTTCCTCTTCTGAAACACGTAAACCAACCAGTTTATCTGCGATTTTAAAGCTTATATAAGCGACAACACCAGACCAAATCACTGTGATCACAACACTTATTAATTGAATTAAAACTTGTTTACTAAGTGTCATACCATCGCTGTATCCCACGCCTCCTAAAAATGAAGCCGTAAATACCCCTGTTAATAAGCAACCTGCGATACCACAAGTACCGTGAATGCCGAAAACATCACAAACATCATCCGCTTTTAACCAACGTTTTAAAACAACAACGCCCCAAAGCCCGATGATCCCTCCTACTACACCGATAAATAAAGCACCCATCACTCCGACTGTGCCAGCAGCAGGTGTAATTGCCACTAATCCTGCAATACAACCTGAACAACTGCCTAGCATGGAAGGTTTTCCTCTGGTGAGCCATTCTGATGCAGTCCAAGAAAGCACCGCTCCTGCAGTTGCGATTACTGTATTTAGAAATGCTAAAGCTGCGATCGCATTTGCACTGCCAGCAGAGCCTGCATTAAAGCCAAACCAACCAATATAGAGCACCGCTGTACCTGTAAAGACCATCGGCAAATTATGAGGTTTAAGCGCGGTATGTTGACTATCACGTCGCTTACCAAGTAAGTAAGCACCAACAAGAGCTGCAATAGCTGCATTAATATGTACGACGGTTCCCCCAGCAAAATCTAATGCACCATCATCGATTAACCAACCACCTTCTCCCCATACCATATGCGCAATCGGGATATAAGAAAATGTGAACCAAATAACGGTGAAAATAAGCAATGCAGAAAAACGAACTCGCTCACCTAATGCACCAACAATTAATGCAACGGTTATCACTGCAAAAGAGCCTTGAAAAGCAATATGTACATATTGATTAATTGAACCAGAGAGTGAATCTAGTGATACGTTATTCAAAAAAGTAAGTGACCACCCACCCCACATTTTATTACCCGCGGTAAATGCCAAACTATAGCCAAATGTAACCCAAAGAATAACAACCACACTGAAAATCATCATCACTTGCGTGATCAAAGAAAGTACGTTTTTTCCTCTCAATAATCCGCCATAAAACAAAGCGATACCGGGTATCGTCATAAAAAAGACCAAAGCAGTACATACCAACATAAAACCGTTGTCAGCTTTATCAACTGCCACTGTTTCAGTCGCAAATACGGATGAAGAAAAGTGTGTGAGCACTAACATTAATAGCAAAGAAAGTAAGCGTTTCATCGAATATCTCCTTTAAAGTGCTTCATCACCAGACTCACCGGTACGAATACGGACAGCCTGCAATAATTCAAAAACAAAAATTTTTCCATCTCCTACCTTCCCTGTATCAGTCGCTTGCATAATCACTTGCATAACTGGCTCCAGTTGATCATCGCAAATAGCTAGCTCTATTTTTACTTTGGGGAGAAAATTAACTTCGTATTCTGCGCCTCTATACAACTCCGCATGACCTTTTTGTCGCCCATATCCCTTTACTTCACTGATTGTCATTCCCTTTATACCTAACTCAGAAAGCGACTCTCGTACTTCTTCTAATTTAAATGGCTTAATAATGGCGATGATATATTTCATATAAACCTCGTCGATATTTAAAAGAACCAAGCCCATATAGAAAAGCAAAAGGCATGCCATTATTTAACACATTGATATTTAAACAAAAATAAAATTATTGAAATAGTGAAAATGAAAAGGCTCACCGAGTTGGTGCAAAAATACGATGGCTATTTTGATAAAAGCGAGATAATAGGGAAGTAAAAAAGGCGCATACATAAAGATAATGCGCCCTCTAGAATTATGTTTTTTATTTAAGGTGATTATTCTACTTCAACAGGGACTTGTTCTTGTAAAGATTCTCTGACTTGCTGTAATTGATACATATTATAATATCGACCTTTTTGTGAAAGTAACTTAGCATGATCACCCTGTTCGACAATTGCACCACGATGAAGCACCACAATTTCATTGGCTTCAATAATAGTAGAAAGTCGATGAGCAATAACAATCAGTGTTGTTTTTTCCCTAACTACTTTTAGCGCCTTCTGTATGGCTTGTTCTGTTCCTGAGTCAATATTTGCTGTTGCCTCGTCCAAAATAAGAATACGAGGAGGTATTAATAATACACGCGCCAATGCAAGTAGCTGTTTTTGTCCTGCGGATAAGCGACTACCTTGCTCACCGAGTTCTGTTTGTAGCCCTTCAGGTAAGGTTTTAACCCATTGATCAAGTTGAACCGTTTCTAATACCTGCCATAAATGTGATTCATCACATTTACGCCCTAACGTAATATTGTCATACAGTGAACCCGATAATAAAACGGGATCTTGCTGCACCATCGCAATACCACTGCGTAGTGCTGTATGAGAATACGATCCTAATGGTTGCTTATCTAAAGAGATACTTCCTTTTTGCCAAGGATAATTTCCCATTAATAAGCTGGCTAAAGTACTCTTGCCACTTCCTGTGTGCCCAACGAATGCGACAAAATGACGAGCAGGAATAGTTAAATTGATATCTTTTAATACCCATTGCTCATCACGATACGCAAACCAAAGAGAGTTAACATCGATATTACCTTGAGTGATGGAATGTGATGATGAACCGTAGTGTTGTAAGGGTGCATCCATCAGTTCAAAAACACGCTCACCAGAGACAACCGCCTGTTGCAAAATTGATTGCTGTGATGTCAATGTGATCAAGGGTTCATTTAATCGACCTAGATAACTAATAAACGCATAAATAACCCCAACACCAATAACTGCACTGCCTTGATACCCAAATAGCATTAATAAGCCACACAGAACCAACGCAGAGAGCATACTTAATAAAGGACGTAATAACAGACCATCCAGTTTTAACGCTTTCATACGTGCTTGGTAATGTTGCCAACTGTCATCTGATATTCTTTCGCCAAATCGAGCTTGTTGCCTAAATTGCTGAATAACTGACATGCCATTGATAACTTCGTGGAAACCATCATTAATATTGGCAAGAAAATGACGTACATTACGTACAATCGGTGTGCTCAGTCGCTGATAAAGCATCATCACACCTATCACTGCAGGAAATATCATCATTGCAACAAGCGCCATTTGCCATTCCAATAAGAACATCGCTATCAGCATAACAACCACTAAAGCAATTGCTCGAAATAGTGTCGGTAACACGTTCACGAACAAATCTTTAATCGTCTCGGTATCATTTGTTACACGAGAAATTAACTGCCCCACGGGCTGATTATCAAAAGCACTTAATGGCTGTTTTAGAGCCGCACTCATTACATCAGTACGTAATTGTTGTACAACCCCAACAGCAGCATGATTAAACACAATTGCCTGATAATAGTGAAGTGTCGCGGCGATCACCTGCAAAAGAATAAAAGCCAACGCGAGACCTAAGGATGACATTAATTCCACATTATTCGTGGCAACTTTTGCATCAATAAAATAGCCAACAATTAATGGTCCCCCCACTTCTGCAACGGCAGCAACCCACAACATAATGACACCCCATGTCATGGGTTTGCGATAGGTTTTACCATAAGTCAAAAGGCGCTTTAATGCAGGTAATAGCGCTTTAACGGATTTATTTTTATTCATCGTCATCCAGCGCGGCCTCTAATTGCTGATAATGGTACATATCTTGATACCAACCTGGTATTGAAATTAACTGCTGATGTGTACCTTGCTCTATAATCTCGCCTTGTTTCAAAACTAAGATATTCGTAGCACCAACCAATGCAGATAAGCGATGAGCGCTGATAATTAAGGTTCTATCTTTTCGCCATTGTGACAAGTTTTGCAGGATTTGATATTCTGTTTGTCCATCAACTGCAGATAATGCGTCATCTAATAATAGAATCTCGGCATCCAGTAATAGCGCTCGGGCAATAGAAATACGCTGTTTTTGTCCACCAGATAACATCACACCTTTTTCACCTACCTGTGTTTGATACCCTTGCGGTAAGCGCAAAATATCCTCGTGAATATTTGCCAGTTTCGCAACAGACTCTATTTCTTCTTTTGTCGCATCAGGACGACCTAAAGCAATATTTCCCGCGATGGTATCGGAAAATAGGAAGGGAGTTTGGTTAACAACAGCCAATCGCGCTCGCCATTCATCAAGTTTCAATTGATAAATAGGAACTGATTGAAAACAAATTTCACCTTCGGTGATATCGTAAAGTCGTTGAATAGCACTAAGTAATGTACTTTTACCACTGCCAGTCACACCACAAATACCTAGCATTTCACCGGGTGATAATGTGAAATGAACGTTTTTCAGTGTTTGTGTCGTTTGTTCGGGATATTGGAAATGTTTGATATCAACGGATAATACTCCTCGACCTGGCTTTGGTGATAACTCACCATCAACCATATCGAGTTTTTCATCCAATAAACTATTAATGCGACTATAAGCAGCACTGCCACGCTCAACAATATTAAACATCCATGCTAAAGCCAGCATTGGCCAGATCATTTGCCCCAAATACATCACAAAACTGGTTAATTCACCCAATGTCATTCTGCCATTAATTACAAAATAGCTGCCACCAGCAACAGCGAGTAAATTAGCAAAACCAATAGCCATAAAAATAGTAGGATCAAATAGCGCATCAATTCTTGCAACACGCATATTTTGTCGTCCAGTTTCTTTTGCCACATCATCAAAACGGGAGGCATGTTGTTGCTCTAGCCCGAATGATTTGATCATACGAATACTACTCAAGCTTTCTTGTGCTTGATTATTAAGTGAAGAGAAAAGTGCCTGTGCCGTTTTAAAGCGACTATGTAATTTATCGCCATATCGCTTAATCAAAATTGCCATGATTGGCATAGGTAGTAATGAAATCAGTGTCAGTTCCCAACTTAACTGAATGCTCATCATGACAAGTACAGCAAGCCCCATAACCATAGAATCCACTAAGGTCAGTACACCTTCGCCTGCGGCAAAAACCACTTTATCAACATCGTTGGTGGTACGTGCAATTAAATCGCCTGTGCGATAACGATGATAAAAAGAGGAAGATTGTTGATTAAGTTGTTGGTAAATTTGCATCCGCAGTTTTACTGCTAATTGATAAGATGCGCCAAATAACCAAAGACGCCAAAAATAACGCAAAAGATAAACCGCGAGGGCTATTAATACCATCACGCCAATCCAATTCATCACTTGGCTAAACGTCAGACTATGGTTATCGACACCATCCACAATGATCCCAACAATCTTTGGAGGGATCACCTGTAATACTGCGATAACCATCAATAAGAAAATGGCACCTACATAACGACGCCATTCATTGAGAAAATACCAACTGAGCTGTGAAAATAGAGCCACGCCTTAAATCCTAAGGTTATACAAAAATAAAAGTGCCAGTTGGTAAAGATGAACCTTATTCAGGTATCGGCATTGCCGTTGTGTATTTAATTTTTTCCATTGCGAAGTTAGAAGTCACATCAATAAGACCCGGTACGCCATTAACCATACGCTTATAAAATAGGTCGTAACTTTTCATGTCTACTACTTCAACATGCATTAGATAATCACACTCACCCGCCATTCGATAGAATGTCAGTACTTCTGGCATTTGCTTAACAAATGAAACAAACTGTTCGTACCATTCGCTATTATGCTGCTGTGTTCTAATCATAACAATAACTGTTAGACCTAGCCCGATTTTTTCACTATCAAGCAACGCAACGCGTTTACGAATATACCCTTCATCCTCTAATCTTTTCAATCGTTTCCAGCAAGGTGTTGAGGTTAGGTTAACAGCCTCAGCCAAAGTATTCAGTGAGAGGCTTGAATCTTCCTGTAACAGCGCTAATAGTTTACGGTCAATCTTATCTAACATAGATACTCCTTCAAAATATGCCCCTACAAAAAATAATGATAACCTGCCCCTTACTATAAGAGTAATCATCTAATGATAAATCGGTAATAAATTGCCATAATATATGTACTTTTATGCGTACTAATCCCTATAGAAATTCAATATTCAGGAGTATTCTGATGAAAAAAACGGTCGTTGTCTTTAGTGGTGGACAAGATTCGACAACCTGCCTTATTCAAGCGTTGGAAAAGTACGATGAAGTACATTGCATTACATTTAATTATGGGCAACGCCATAAAGAAGAAATTGAGGTAGCACAAAAAGTTAGTCAATTACTGGGCGCAACAGCGCATAAAGTTTTAGATGTAAGTTTACTCAACGAACTCGCCATCAGTAGCTTAACTCGCGACAATATTCCTGTTCCTGATTTCAAAGAAAGTGAAGAAAGTGATATTCCTAGTACCTTCGTACCAGGTAGAAATATCCTTTTCCTCACTTTGGCTGCAATTTACGCTTATCAAATTGGCGCTGAGAGTGTCATCACGGGTGTTTGTGAGACAGATTTTTCTGGTTACCCAGATTGTCGAGATGAATTTGTAAAAGCACTCAATCATGCTGTCAGCCTAGGTATTGCTCGTGATATCAAATTTATCACGCCATTAATGTGGCTAGATAAAGCCGAAACGTGGGCTTTAGCTGATTACTATAAAAAGTTAGATTTCGTTCGTCATGAAACTTTAACTTGCTATAACGGTATTCAGGGGGATGGCTGTGGTGAATGCGCGGCTTGTCATTTAAGACAACGAGGATTAAACACCTACTTAGCCGATAAAACACCTATTATGCAGACCATGAAACAGAAAGTGGGTCTTAAATAATCATCAGAATTACCTGATTAATTATCACTGCTACCTGCCATTCTATTCGTTTATGTTTTCATTTATGCATTCACTTATGCAGTGATAATTTATTAAACATTATCACTGCATTAAATCATCTTAGATTAGCCTGAAGTGTTTAATAAGAGATCTCTAATACTCTCTTTGTGTATTAGGATGATTGGCGTACATATTCAAGCTTCTCTCTTAACTGCTCTGTTAATGTCAGTGCTTTTTTGGTATTGATATCAACAAGAACAAAAGTAATTAATGCATCAGAGATAAGTGCGCCATCTTTTTTTCTCACAATCTTTTGAGAAAGCACGCCACTTTTAATTCCCACTTCAGCAACATCACAATCAATTAGTAGCTCATCACCTAAACTTGCAGGTAAGCGATAATTAATATTGATATTAGCAACCACTAATGCCAAACCATTGCGCTTAAACCAATCAAAATCTAAATGTTGCTCAATCCAGTCCCATCGAGCTTGCTCTAAAAACTCAAGGTAACGTGCATTATTCACATGTTCAAAAACATCTAAATGAAAACCATAAACTTTAATTAATGTACTCATATCAATTTATTACCTCTTGATTATTCTAATAAACTTTTTATAAATTTTTTATGCGATACCATAAATATAGCCAAGAAAATAAATTTAGTAATTTTTGATATAGTTTTATCTCGTTTTCTTTTAACAAAGAAAACGTGTTTCTCTTATCAAAATACAAACCAAGAGAAACACGGAGATTTTCAATCAATATTCACGTTTCTGCTATCACTTATACTCAATATCGTATAAGAATGAACACCTTAATTAATAACAATAAAATCACGATTTTGATCAACTAACTTCATACCAATTCCAAAAACTTTTTCAAGTTCATCGATAGAGGTAAAACGCCCTAACTGCTCGCGATAATCAATAATGGCTTGTGCTTTCGCTTTTCCGATCCCTTTTAATCCCATTAATTCATCTACTGTTGCCGTATTTAAATTAACTTTACCTTCTGTACTGGCTTTATTTTCTTTAGCATCACGAACAACAGATGAGTGAGTTTCAATAGAAACCGTTGGGGTTGAAGCGGGTGTTTCTTCTGCATAAGAGAAAGGAGAAAGCCCTAATCCCAAGGCAAGACAGATAGAAGCCATAAAACCTGACAACATTTTTTTATCCATTTTCATAATCATCATTTCCTTTTATTCAATAATTTTAAATTCAATAACAAACAGAGATTTCTGAATGCAGAAAAAGAGTGCCAATATACTGATAAATCGGCAATTGTATAAAAAGAAAACTACGAGAAACTAGGAAAAATAAAAATGAACAAAAGAAGCATTACAAAAAATTATCGTGCTGGCTCTCAAATATGAATTTTTTTAAGCGGTAACCTTATTTGTTTAAATAACCAAGAATAGCAGCCATAAAAAAACCCAGCTTGATGCTGGGTTTTCAATTTAATAACTCAAATTCGATTATTGATAGTCTTTATCAAAAATTTCAATTTTAGCGTTATCTTTTAGGTCGCGTAACATGAGTTGTAACGCTTCTTCGCCCATCTGAGCGCGATAGAGATTAGTCATAAACTCTAGTTGTTCAGATGTTGGCTTACCATCTGTTACGCTATCCAATTGAATAAGAACGACTTTAGTGCCTGGCACATTAGTCATACCATACTCTTTTTTGCCTTCAGCGGGTTTTGGCATAGAGAAAATCGCGGTTTGTACTACATCTGTTGCAGATGAGTGAACAATGCTTTCTTCACTACCAAACGAAATATTAGCGGCTTTCAGTGCTTCTTCGCCTTTGCCTTCTTTCAAGGCAGCTAAAAGTTTTTGGGCTTCTGCATTCATTGCTTGTGATGCTTTTTGCTGTTTAACCAGCATAACAACTTGATCACGCACTTTATCTAATGGTTGGGTTGCTGAAGGCTTATAACCTTCTACACGCACGATAAATGCACTGTCATTACCTAACGTCACCATGTCTGAATTCATGCCTGTTGGGCCATTTTCATCCACTAATGAACCACCAAAAATTAACTGGGTGAGTTTTTCATTATTTAATGGTGCAGGAACCGTATTTTCATCAAACCAATCAGTATTAACCACAGTCACGTTACCCGCTTTTGCAGCAGGCGCGAGTGTGTCATTGTCATTAGATGCAGCTTGGCTCACTTTTTGTTGTAATGCGAAGAAATCATCAATCGCTTTGTTTTCACGCATTTTTGCCAGTAAATCTGTTTTCACTTCATCAAATGGTTTTACAACAGATTGTTTGACATCATCAAGGCGGAAAATTGCGTAGCCATTGCTGATTTTAACAGGCTCAGAGATTTGACCTTTTTCTGTCAAACTTGCGTTAGCCAGCTCTGGTAACTCTTGTCCAATAGTTATCCAACCTAAAGAACCATTTTGTTTTTTAGAGAAGCTATCAATAGATTTTTCTTTCACTAACGAAACAAAATCAGCGCCTTTTTTCAGCTCATCTTCTGCCGCTTTAGCCGCTGTTTCATCAGCTAATACTAAGATGCTGTACTGTTTCTGTCCTACTGCCGTGAATTCATCAATATTACTATCGTAGTAAGCCTTCGCTTCTTCATCAGTAATGTTGATATTATTAAAATCTTTTTGAGCATTTAATTGGATGTAGCTAATTTTAAATTGCTCTGGCGCGATGAACATTTGGTTATTTTGCTCATAGAACGCTTTCACTTCTTCATCAGATGCCGTTTCTTTTTCAAGGAATGGCTGAATGTCTAATGATGCTAAACGTACATTACGGCTTTGTAGCATTAATCCAGCAAATTCTTTAACTTCGCTATCTAAGGCAAAATCTGTACCTTGGATAGAAAATTTTAATTGCTGATTAATAAGGTTTTGACGAATACCTTCTGCAAAAGCATCTGCATCAATATTATTGCCTTTCAATAAATCGACATATTTTTTATTGTCAAATTTGCCGTCAGTTTGAAAGTAAGGAAGTGCAAAAATAGCATCTCTGATTTGCTGATCACCGGCTGAAATACCCAGATTTTGTGCAAATTGATCAAGTAAGGCTTGGTTAATCAGTAAATCAAGTGCTTGTTGGCGAATAAGTTTCTGACCTTCTTCTGATGAAGCAAGAGCAGCAAAATTTTCACCCATATCTTGTTGTAATTGAGCGCGACGTTGTTGATAAGTTTGCTCTAATTGAGAACGGCTAATTTTATATCCGTTAACTTCAGCAGCATCATTAACGCCTGAACTAAAGAGGTATCCGCCCACACCGGTTAGGACGAAGGAGAGGATGATCACAGCTAATAATATCTTTATAAATGGATTATTAGCAGTGGAACGAATGTTGTCCATCATAACGAGACGAGGCTCCGTTTGGTGAAATAAAAATTATTTTTATGGGTGTTACACGACTATTTTGAGCACAGCGAAAAGATAATATGCCCATGCTGGCTTAATATCAAAATGTCGCGACACGCGACAATCATTAAAAACAGCCAGTCCCGTATTAATGCGCAGTCTTAACACGCACTTTCTATAACTAAGAAAAAACTAAACAGCATTATTTGATTCATTGATTACGATAACCATTTAACTCACCACTGAATCATTCATTGTTGTCTATTTCAGTTATAGAACAACGCGTCATTCTATCAAATGACTACTTCAGTTTCACGTCTTATCGCCAGAGAATACAAGGTTTAATCGTGATTTATAACCTAAAAAAGAAAAGCGCATCTCAAAAAGATGCGCTTCATTTTTTTAATTGAGTCGTTTTCTGTTTACCCATAACGTTAAACTAATAACAAATTGGCAGAAAATAAGTTCAACTATTATTGATTAACTGCGTCTTTTAAGCCTTTACCAGCACGGAATGCAGGAACTTTTGCAGCTTCAATTTGAATTTCTTTACCTGTTTGTGGGTTACGGCCTGTACGAGCTGCACGATCACGTACAGTGAAAGTACCGAAACCTACTAATGCTACATCATCACCTTTTTGTAAAGATTCAGTGATAGAAGCAACCAGAGCATCTACAACACGACCTGCTGCCGCTTTTGAGATATCTGCATTTGCAGCAATTTTATCGACCAGTTGAGTTTTATTCACGCTTTCATCCCCATAATTTTATGCGTTATTTTTCACCATTAATGGCAAATTTTGCAAACGTCGTTATATCAAGCCTTTTTAGATATAGCAAGACCGATAAAACAGCATTTTTAATTAAAATCGCCATTAAATTAGCGACACAAAAAAAGGCTGGCAAGCTTTTATTACTTATCCAGCCTTTTTTTTAGCTATTATTTATGACTAATATCACTCTTTAGTGTGATTTATCAGTCACAACTTCCATGCCAAACGGTGAGTTTTGCAGGGCTAACGATAAAACTTCCTCAATTGTTTTCACCGGGTGAATATCCAGATCAGCAACAATATTTTCAGGAATTTCTTCTAAATCACGTTTATTTTCATCTGGGATAAGAACTGTCTTAATTCCACCACGATGTGCAGCAAGTAACTTTTCTTTCAGTCCGCCAATTGGCAATACTTGTCCGCGTAACGTAATTTCGCCCGTCATTGCAACATCAGAACGCACAGGATTACCTGTTAGGCTTGATACCAATGCAGTACACATTGCGATACCTGCACTTGGACCATCTTTTGGTGTTGCGCCTTCAGGAACGTGTACGTGCATATCACGTTTCTCATAGAAATCGCCATTAATACCAAGTTTATCAGCACGAGCACGAACGACAGTCATCGCCGCTTGAATAGACTCTTGCATCACTTCACCTAAAGAGCCGGTGAATGTTAGCTTGCCTTTACCCGGTACACTTGCTGTTTCAATAGTCAGTAGATCACCACCAACTTCTGTCCATGCAAGCCCTGTTACCATTCCTACTCGGTTTTCTGTGTCAGCACGACCGTAGTCAACTTTACGAACACCTAAGTAGTCTTTGAGATTATCTTCGTTAATCTCAATATGTTTGATTGTGCTATCCATTAGCAGTTGTTTTACTGCTTTACGGCATAATTTAGAAATTTCACGTTCTAAACTACGTACACCCGCTTCACGCGTGTAATAACGAATAATGCCCATAATTGCGCTGTCATGAATTGTCAGCTCACTTGGTTTTAACGCATTACGTTCAATCTGTTTTGGTAACAAATGTTGCTTAGCAATATTCAGTTTTTCGTCTTCGGTATAACCTGATAAACGAATCACTTCCATACGATCTAACAACGGTGCCGGTATATTCATGGAGTTAGATGTCGCCACAAACATAACATCAGACAGATCGTAATCGACTTCCAGATAATGGTCGTTAAATGCGATATTTTGTTCTGGATCTAACACCTCTAACAGTGCAGAAGCCGGATCGCCTCGCATGTCTGATGACATTTTATCAATTTCATCTAACAGGAAAAGTGGGTTTTTAACGCCAACTTTTGCCATTTTCTGAATTAATTTACCTGGCATAGAACCGATGTAAGTACGACGGTGACCGCGAATTTCAGCTTCATCACGTACACCACCTAACGCCATACGAACATATTTACGGCCTGTTGCTTTAGCAATAGATTGACCCAGTGAGGTTTTACCGACACCTGGAGGTCCTACTAAGCACAGGATTGGCCCTTTAATTTTGCTAACTCGAGACTGTACCGCGAGATATTCAAGGATACGCTCTTTAACACGCTCTAAACCATAATGGTCAGTATCAAGAACTTCTTGTGCTTTCACTAAGTCTTTTTTAACTTTGCTACGGCTATTCCAAGGAACTTGAACCATCCAATCAATATAGCTACGCACAACCGTGGCTTCTGCAGACATTGGCGACATCATTTTTAATTTCTGAAGTTCCGCTTCTGTCTTTTCTTTTGCCTCTTTTGGCATTTTAGCAGCGTCGATTTTACGTTTCAGCGATTCCATTTCATCAGGTGCATCATCCATCTCACCTAATTCTTTTTGAATAGCTTTCATTTGCTCATTGAGATAATACTCACGCTGACTCTTTTCCATCTGCTTTTTAACGCGGTTACGAATGCGTTTTTCAACTTGTAGCAGATCGATTTCTGATTCCATCATCGCCATTAAATATTCAAGGCGTTCGGTGACATCAGACATTTCAAGTACAGCTTGCTTATCTTTTAATTTCAGCGGCATATGAGAAGCAATGGTATCTGCTAATTTCGCTGATTCTTCGATAGCATGTAATGAGGTTAATACCTCTGGCGGAATTTTTTTATTCAGTTTGATATAACCTTCAAACTGATTAATCGTTGTACGATTTAAGACTTCCTGTTCGCGCTCATCAACAGCAGGCGTTTCAAGGTATTCTGCTTTCGCCTGAAAGTATTCACCATTGTCAGATAACGTCGTAATTTTGGCACGACGAATACCTTCAACAAGGACTTTCACTGTTCCATCAGGCAGTTTTAGCATCTGTAAAACAGACGCAACTGTACCAACAGAAAAAAGATCATTAACACCTGGTTCGTCAGTAGATGCATCTTTCTGCGCAACCAGCATAATTTGTTTGTTGTCGTTCATCGCAGCTTCTAAGCAATGAATAGATTTTTCACGACCAACGAACAACGGGATCACCATATGCGGATATACAACGACATCACGTAATGGCAATACAGGTATTTCAATACGTTCTGGACGCTCAGGATTCATAGAGCTCTCTCTTCGTTTTTAGCTTAACGCTTTTACAGGTAATTTTATTCGCATGTCACCAAATAAAATTAATTCCACGGATTGTCAAAATATATAAGGGCACTTTTCTGACATTCAATAGCCTTACCCATTAAAAAAACAAAATGAGGGAAAATTCCCTCATTTTTATTGCGTTGGCGCGCCTTATCTTAAATTTTCCTCTTATTTTGAGAGAAAACCAGATAATGTCAGACAAGAGACATTGCCAAATTACGATGCATTATTCACCAGACGCTTGGTTTTCTAGCTGACTATAAATAATCAGAGGCTCAGATTTTCCATTAATAACGCCTTCATCAATGACCACTTTTTCTGCATTTTCAAATGAAGGAAGGTCATACATCGTATCAAGTAATGCGGCTTCAACAATCGAACGTAAACCACGCGCACCCGTTTTACGTACCATGGCTTTTTTCGCAATCGCAGTCAGCGCTTCCTTACGGAATTCTAAATCTACACCTTCTAATTTAAATAATGCCTGATATTGCTTAGTCAGTGCATTCTTAGGTTCTTGTAAGATTTGGATTAACGCTTCTTCGTTTAATTCGCCGAGTGTTGCAACAACAGGTAAACGACCAATAAATTCAGGGATAAGACCAAATTTAATCAGATCCTCTGGCTCTACTTGAGCTAATAATTCACCTTCGCTAGCTTTCTCTTTTTGGCTTTTAACTTCTGCACCAAAACCGATACCTGAATGCGTATTTAAACGTTGTGCAACAACTTTATCTAGCCCTGCAAATGCACCACCACAAATAAAGAGAATTTTAGAAGTATCAACTTGTAAAAACTCTTGTTGTGGGTGCTTACGTCCGCCTTGTGGTGGAACAGAAGCCACTGTGCCTTCAACTAATTTCAATAATGCCTGCTGTACACCTTCACCAGACACATCACGAGTGATTGATGGGTTTTCAGATTTACGGGTGATCTTGTCAATTTCATCAATATAAACAATACCACGTTGTGCCTTTTGCACATCGTAATCGCATTTTTGTAGCAGTTTTTGAATGATGTTTTCAACATCTTCACCCACATAACCCGCTTCTGTCAGCGTTGTGGCATCTGCCATAGTAAAAGGAACATCAAGGTAGCGTGCTAATGTTTCTGCTAATAACGTTTTACCGCTACCAGTAGGACCAATCAGCAAAATATTACTTTTCCCTAGCTCTACACCATTGGCTTTATCGCCATTACGCAGACGTTTATAGTGGTTATAAACGGCAACAGCCAAAACTTTTTTAGCCAATTCCTGACCGATAACATAGTCATCAAGGTGCTTACGGATTTCATGTGGCGTTGGCAATTCACTGCGTTCATGATGAGGTGCCAGTTCTTTTATTTCTTCACGAATGATATCAACACAAAGATCGACACATTCATCACAGATATAAACCGACGGACCAGCGATCAATTTTTTTACTTCATGCTGGCTTTTACCGCAGAAAGAGCAATACAGAAGCTTCCCTGAGCTATCTTTGCGCTTATCTGTCATCAGTCAACCTCACTTAGTTATTCTTCTTATTCAATTAATAAGAAGAAGAAAGACTTTTTACATAGAGATATTAATAGCCGTTTCCTTTGCGCGATTCTATAACAAAGGAAACGTGTTAATTCAATTGCTATTACAACGAGTAATAATTAGCTACGTTGAGTATAGACTTTATCCACTAATCCGTATTCTAACGCTTCGTTAGCGGATAAGAAACGATCACGCTCAGTGTCTCTTTCTATTTCTTCAATAGATTTACCTGTATGTTGAGCCATTAGCTCATTCATACGAGATTTTACTTTCAAAATTTCTTGAGCATGAATTTGAATATCTGTTGCTTGACCTTGGAAACCACCTAATGGTTGGTGGATCATCACACGAGAGTTAGGTAAGCAAATACGTTTACCTTTCGCACCAGCAGATAATAAGAAAGCGCCCATTGAGCACGCTTGTCCCATACAAATGGTACTCACATCTGCTTTGATATATTGCATGGTGTCATAAATAGACATACCTGCAGTAATGACACCACCTGGTGAATTGATATAAAGGTTGATGTCTTTCTCTGGGTTTTCTGCTTCTAAAAATAGCATTTGAGCAACGATAAGATTAGCCATGTGATCTTCAACTTGGCCAGTCAGGAAAATAATACGTTCTTTTAATAAACGTGAGTAAATGTCGTAAGAACGCTCTCCACGCGAAGTTTGCTCTATAACCATCGGCACCAGAGCCATATTAGGTGCGAATTGTTCCTGTGTGTCGTTAAATGACATGTCTGTCTCCTATTGCATTCTTATTGGTGCCAATGACAACAATTTTACTTGAGATAATTGATCATGACCATTTCTAATGATCTAATCTCTCACAAGACATTCAAGGCGCCTCGCGAGGAGTGATAAAGAGAATATAGAATTATCTGGAGATAATCGCTCAAATTTCAAGGCAAAATTTGATAAATATACACAAACTGAAAAAAACCCGTGGTAAAAACCACGGGTTTTTGCTTAAAACCGATATCGCGGTTAAGAATTAACCCATTTGAACTTCGTTCATCAGTTCAGTGAAGTTAGTTTCTTTTTCAGTTACTTTAGCATTTGCTAAGATTTTTTCTACCGCTTGCTCTTCTAACGCAAGATTACGGATGTTATTCATCAGTTGTTCGTTCTTGTTGTAGAACTCAACAACTTCTGATGGATCTTCGTAAGCTGAAGCCATTTCGTCGATCAGTGCATTCACACGGTCGTCTTCTGCTTTCAGTTCATTACTATTGATCACTTCACCTAACAGTAATCCAACGATTACACGACGTTTAGCTTGTTCTTCGAACAGTTCGCGTGGTAATTGTAGAGCTTGTTTCTCGTCGCCACCAAAACGTTGAGCTGCTTGACGTTGCAGAACTTCGATTTCGCTGTCAACAGCAGCTACAGGTACGTCAACTTCGTTTGCTTTAACTAAGCCATCAATAACTTGTGATTTAACACGAGTACGGATTGCATTTTTCAGTTCACGTTCCATGTTTTTACGTACTTCTGCACGTAAACCATCAACAGAACCATCAGCAATACCAAAACGCTTGATGAACTCTTCAGTTAATTCTGGCAGTTCACGCTCTTCAACTTTTTTCAGGTTGATAGCGAATTGTGCTTTTTTACCTTTCAGGTTTTCAGCGTGGTAATCTTCTGGGAAAGTCACATCAATTGTGAATTCTTCGCCAGCTTTATGACCGATAACGCCTTCTTCGAAACCTGGGATCATACGACCTTGACCCATTGCCAGTACGAAATCTTCAGCTTTTCCGCCTTCGAATTCTTCACCGTCAATAGAACCGTTGAAATCAACAGTTACGCGATCTTCTGCTGCAACTTCACCGTCTTTGTCTTTCCACTCTGCTTGTTGCTTACGCAGTGTTTCTAACATGTTATCAACGTCTTCGTCTTTAACAGTAACAACAGGTTTTACAACTTCAATGCTTTCCAGATCTTTCAGTTCGATTTCTGGGAAAACTTCGAATTCTACAGAGTAAACAAAGTCTTCACCTTCTTTGTATTGCTCTGGTTTGTAGTCAGGCGCGCCAACTGGGTTTACTTTGTTTTCGATGATAGCGTTAATGAAATTACGCTGCATCAGGTCACCCAGAACATCATTCAATACTGACATACCATAACGCTGTTTAACCATTGACATTGGAACGTGACCTTTACGGAAACCATCAATGCGAACAGTTTTAGCAGCTTTTTTCAGTTCACTGTCTACAGCAGTTTGGATATCAGCGGCTGGTACGGTGATTGTGACACGACGCCCTAGGCCTTGAGTCGTTTCAACAGAAACTTGCATCTTGTTACCTCAAAATAAGTTTTAGTGCTCGGTCTACTTTAAAGGAAACTAACATGATATTGACATGTTTAGATTTATTTTCCTTTCAGAACCGGGGCCGCCACATTTAAAAAAACGAGGATCCCTGATATCAGAAGCATCCCGAAACCTTACTGAAAATTAGACGCGACATTATAACGATCTAGAGGGGTTGAGTCGAGAAAGAGCCGTTTTATTCCTCAATTTTTTCATAAAATCGAGCAACTCGCCCCTTTTTCCCTCTATAAAGAACAAAAAATACGCATCTTAGGATCTATTTACTCACGATTAACGATAAGGTTGTTAATCTTCTTGGCTTCCGCCACGACACCCAGGAGAGCGCAATGCTTTATCCTGCTGTTCATTCCATTCGCTCAAAGTAAAAGTGTGTAATGCTAATGCATGAACACCACTTTCCATTTCATGAGCTAATGTTTGGTACACATCACGATGGCGCGAAACACTACGTTTCTCATTAAAATCATCACTCACGATAATGACTTTAAAATGGCTTTCAGAGCCTTCGGGCACATTATGGCGATGGCTTTCGTTTATTACTTGTAAAAAATGCGGTGAAAAGCGTGAAATCAGCTTATTCTCAATATCATCACGGATCATCTCTGCCCCTAATACTCTAGCCTTTATACCATGGTGAACAAAAAACAAGTCAACCAGACTATATTGATTTAGTCTTTATCAATACACAATGATGGGCTTATTCTTTTTAATTTTGCTGATGATAATCGCTTATTTTTCATCTTGAGTAAAACCATTGACCAAATATTGTCAAATGCATGAGCAAAAATGAGAGTAATTTGAAATAAAATCAATTGATAAAATCAGATAATTTCGTTCGTTAAGGGGATATTAGCAACCTATCAGCAGTGGTATGATAGGCTAAAGTTTGAAGCCTATTCTACTTGTTAACACAACAGACATATTTAACCGAGATTACCTCATGATTAAAAATTTACTCTGTGCTGTTTTTGCATTAACACTGCTTTCAGGTTGTGCAACTCCTAGTAACAAATTATCTATTGAACCTGTAATGTCAGTTCCTGCGGCCGACCCAACAATGCGCCCTATTTCACTGAATATTTCAAGCCAAGACAAACGTGCATCAAAAAACCTAGCGGAAATCAACCGCAACGGTAAATTAGAAGTTCTAGTTCCAACTCGTGACATTGCATTTTTAATGCAAGAAGTTCTACAAAAACAAATGGCAGCCCGTGGTTTTATGATGGGTTCTCCTGCTGCTGCTGATGTGATTATTGTTATCAATAAACTCAATGCAGATGTGGGAGAAGGAAGTGTTCGTCATAATATCAGTGCAAAAGCGGATATTTCAGTTATCGCCACCTTACCGAATGGCAGTTCTAATACCAAAACATTCCGTACTAGCTACAATGTTCAAGGTCCATTTGGTGCAACTAATGAGAAAATTGCCGCCGCGATTAACAATGTCTTAAGTGAACTCGTTAGCGATATGGCAAAAGACGCTTCAGTCAGTCAATTTATCAAATCTAACGCTCGTTAATTTTATTAGAACAAACGACCTGTTATCTCAAACGGGTCGTTGAAAGGAATTTTTGCATGGTTCAGCCCGCCTTCAAACAAACCACTTGGTATAAATCATTTATTCTTCTATTACTTGGCTTTACTTCTGGATTACCTCTGGCGTTAACAGCAGGTACATTACAAGCTTGGATGACAGTAGAAGATATCGATTTAAAAACCATTGGTTTTTTCTCATTGGTGGGACAAGCCTATGTGTTTAAATTCCTTTGGTCGCCCTTTATGGATCGCTATACCCCCTCTTTTCTTGGTCGCCGCCGAGGATGGATGTTACTGACTCAAATAGGGTTAGTGCTTGGTATTGCAGGAATGGGATTTTTAAATCCGAATGATCATTTATGGTGGCTTGCCTCTTTAGCTGTCATTGTTGCCTTTTGTTCCGCTTCACAAGACATTGTTTTTGACGCCTATAAAACAGATATATTAAAAGCAGATGAGCGTGGTACAGGTGCTGCAGTTTCTGTATTAGGCTATCGCATAGCAATGCTTGTTTCTGGGGGCATGGCGCTTTGGTTAGCTGATAAATATATTGGCTGGCAAAACATGTACTGGTTAATGGCTGCTTTAATGGGTATTGGTATTATTGCCACATTACTTGCCCAAGAGCCAGAAACCGCAGTAAAGCCTCCACGTACACTCTATGAAGCTGTTATTGAACCTTTATATGAGTTCTTCTCTCGTAATAATGCTTGGCTAATTTTACTGCTTATTGTGCTGTATAAAATGGGAGATGCTTTTGCCCTAAGTTTAAGTACCACTTTTCTTATTCGCGGTGCTGGATTTGATGCAGGTGAAGTAGGATTAGTGAATAAAACACTTGGACTTGCCGCCACTATTATTGGGGCATTACTAGGTGGTTTATTAATGCGCCGTTGGAGTTTATTTAAAGCACTGATGATTTTTGGTATTTTGCAAGGCGGTTCAAATATCGGTTATTGGTATTTAGCTATTTCTGAGCAAAATATTTACAGCATGGGTGCCGTAGTTGCATTTGAAAATATCTGTGGCGGTATGGGAACAGCAGCATTTGTTGCCCTCTTAATGACGCTTTGCCATCTCTCTTTTTCAGCAACACAATTTGCGTTGCTCTCGGCTCTCTCTGCTATTGGTCGTGTTTATGTTGGTCCAGTTGCAGGCTGGTATGTTGAAAGCCATGGTTGGGAAGCATTTTACCTTTTTTCTATTGTTGCTTCTGTACCCGGTCTTATCTTGCTGTTGATTTCGAAAAACACGCTTATTTACACGCAAAAAACAGGTGAATTCCTTAGAAGAACCTTGTTTATTAAACAATACCGTTTTGCTATTTATGGTTTGATGCTAACTGTTCTTTTCTTTCTTTGTAGCTTAATTCTTGTGATTACAAATTCACTACCAACTTTAGAAATGTTCCAGTCTGTCGATTTTATTCAATCAATAGATACTGATAGATTAAGCGCTTGGGCTTCAACACTCTTTTTATATGGTGTGATTGTTGGTGCGGTAAGCCTTGTCTTTGGCACAATCTTAGATTATTTAGCCCTTAAAAAAACAACATATTAGCTTTATTGTCTTTTCAAGATATGCACCATAAAAAAGGACAGCTTAGGCTGTCCCTTTTGTATTCTTAGTAAAGATAATTTATCTAAATAATCTTACTTTTACGGCTTTACCTTTGATTTTACCTTGTTGCAGCTGTTTCCAGACTTGTTTTGCAATAGATTGTTTTACAGCAACATAAGCATGAGTTGGGTTGATCATAATTTTACCAATATCGGCACCATTGAAACCCATATCACCCGTTAGTGCGCCTAAAATATCACCTGGGCGCATTTTGGCTTTTTTACCACCATCAATACATAATGTTGCCATTGTTGCTTCAAGAGGCGTAATTTGTAGCCCAGTAGGCACTGGTAACCAATTTATCTTCATATGAAGCATCTCTTCTAAAGCGTTAGCACGCTGAATTTCTTCTGGTGCGCAAAAGCTAATCGCTAATCCACTTTCACCCGCTCTGGCTGTACGACCAATTCGGTGAACATGTACTTCAGGATCCCACGACAATTCGTAGTTAATCACCATTTCTAACGCTTTAATATCAAGTCCACGAGCCGCAACATCTGTTGCTACTAATACACGACAACTCCCATTAGCAAAGCGAATAAGCGTTTGATCACGCTCTCTTTGTTCCATATCACCATGTAAAGCAAGCACACTTTGGTTGCTTTCTGTCAGTGTTTCATACACATCTTGGCAATCTCGCTTTGTGTTGCAAAACACAACACAAGAGGCAGGCTGCTCACGACTTAAAAGCTTTTGCAGTAATCCTATTTTTCCATGACGAGATATTTCATAAAACTGCTGTTCAACAGCCGGAAGTTCATCAACAGAATTTATCTCAATAGTGACTGGATTTTGCTGGATCTTACGGCTAATTGTTGCGATTTCATTTGGCCAAGTTGCAGAAAAGAGCAGCGTTTGGCGTGCTGTTGGCATACGAGAAATAATATCGTTGATATCATCAAAAAATCCCATATCCAACATTCTGTCTGCTTCATCCAATACCAATGTTTTCACATCATCTAAAGTAACCGTCTCTTTTTTTAGGTGATCAAGCAATCTGCCCGGTGTTGCAACAATAATATGTGCAGCATGTATTAATGAATCGCGCTGGATACTAAATGGAACGCCACCACACAGCGTTAATACTTTGATATTTGGAAGGTAACGAGCAAGACGGCGTAATTCATTTGCAACTTGATCAGCAAGTTCTCGCGTTGGGCATAAAATAAGTGATTGAGTATTAAACTGTTTTGCATCAATGTGTTGCAAAAGCCCCAAACCAAAAGCAGCTGTTTTACCGCTGCCTGTTTTTGCCTGAGCGCGAACGTCTTTTCCTTCAAGAATGGCAGGTAAAGCGGCCTCTTGAACTGGAGTCATAGTGAGATAACCCAATTCATTAAGGTTAGCGAGTTGTTCAGCAGGAAGTGCGTTAAGTTCAGCAAATGAGGTCACAATGAAAATTCCAAGTAAGATAAAAACGAATATTGCTTAATGATACTATCCCTTTATTCCTGTGTCGTGAGGTATTTTTACGCAACTTTTACTGCATATTTTTCTTTCTTCTTTTACTTCCTTTTTTACTTCCTGTTCTACTTCCTGTTCTACTTCCTGTTTTACTTGCCAAAAAACCATTATTAAGCGCTTAATTCATTCAAAATAGATAGAATTATAAAAATAAACTAAACAATACTAAAAATCCTACTTTTTATTATCAATTTAATATTCTAGAAATAGATCCTAATTTCAATATTATGATCTATAAATGTGAATTCTTTAGGTTATAATTTTAAAATAAATTAAAAAACAAATTCACCGCAAAATTATTTCATTAAATTTAATTGAGATTATTCATGATAAAAAAAACATTTTTATTAGCCATCGCAAGTACACTTTCTTTATCGGCTCAAGCTGGCTATTTAGGTGGCTTCGCTAATACCAGCATCAATTATCTTGATTGGACTTCTCATACAACACACAAAACAGGGCAATCTTCTCATAAAGATGATTTTGCCTATTTAGAACTTGAAGGCGGTGCCCATTTTTCATGGGGCGAGTTTTATGGCTTCTTTGATCTAGAAAACCTATTTAACCCTCGAAAAACACAACCGGGTGATAACCAACGCTATACCGTAAAAACAACAAGCCGTATTTATTTAGGTGAAAGTCATTTTAATTTATATGGGCATGTTTACGGCACATGGTCACTTCCGGGTAAAGAAAATAATGGTAATTTCCATGAAGTTAATACGCTCTACGGTTTAGGCTATAACACACAAATTGATAATTTATGGTTTAAACCATTCGTTGCGCTTCATTATGTCGATCAAACTTATTATTCAGGAAATAATGGCTACGTCGTTGGCTGGGTTGCTGGATATGATTTTTCTATTAGAGATCAAAAATTTAGCATTAGCAATTGGCATGAAATGGAATTTAGCCGTCATAAGCGTTATGGCAATGGCGGGCAAAATGGGTTTAATGGCGCTTTAGCTTTTTGGTGGCATCCAACGACCTCTATTACCACGGGTATTCAATATCGTTATGCTTATAAAAAGTTAGGCGAAGATTTCCTGCAAGACGGCATTGTATATAGCTTGAAATATAACTTTTAATCACTAATTGTTAATTTTTATTACAGCGAAAGCATTTTTATTCGCTGTAACCTCTTTTTATCACTTAATGAAAAACTTTCTCATTGGATACAAACATTCATTAAATCACTAATTGCCCATATTAAAAATCATACAAGCATCAAATATAGATATTAAACATCAAGATAAAAAGGATTTTACCTATCAACTCTCCTCCGACCTCTAATTTGTTACTTTTTTAATCAGAATACGTTTTCTTACACTTTTTACTGCATTTTTATTTGTAAAAATATGTATTTATTTTAAAAACATGGTACTTTATGAAATTATAGTTAATACGCAATAATTAAATTAACATTTATTTAATAGTTTGATTACTTGTGATCACATTAACACAAAAGACTAACCAACCTCTTACTTACCATTACAATTGTTTACACTGTCGCAACCTTACCGTAAAATGTCCTTACTGATACTGATGAAACAACAATAGAACCTTTGTCATTTGGGTCGTTGGATGAGACTTATGAAATACATAAAAAGTATTGGGACACTTTCGCTATTAGCAGCAGCTCTTCTATTAAGTGGCTGTGATATGGCGTTAATGAATCCCAAAGGCGCTATCGGCGCTGAGCAAAAAACATTAATCCTCATTGCGCTTGGTTTAATGTTAATTGTTGTGATACCGGTAATACTGATGGTGATTGTTTTCGCTTTTCGCTACCGTGAATCCAATACTAAAGCCACCTATCGCCCAAACTGGGCTCACTCAAATAAAATTGAACTCGTCGTTTGGACGGTGCCAATTATCATTATTGTGATTTTGGCGAGTATTACATGGAAAACAACCCATGAACTTGATCCTTACAAACCATTAGAGTCCACAGAAAAACCTGTCACCATTGAAGTTGTTTCAATGGATTGGAAATGGTTATTTATCTATCCAGAACAAGGTATTGCAACAGTTAATGAACTGGCTTTCCCTACTAATGTTCCTGTTAATTTCAAAATCACTTCTGACTCTGTCATGAACTCATTCTTTATCCCTCGCTTAGGTGGACAAATCTATGCGATGGCAGGAATGCAAACTAAGCTACACTTAATTGCTAATGAACCAGGTGAATATCAAGGTATGTCAGCAAGTTATAGTGGACACGGCTTCTCTGATATGAAATTTACAGCGATTGCGACACCTGATCGTGCCGGTTTCGATGCGTGGGTTGAAAAAGTCAAACAATCGTCAGATACGTTAAATACGACCGCTGCATTTAATGAACTTGCTAAACCAAGCCAGAAAAATCCAGTGACCTACTATTCAAGCGTGAAGCCAATGTTATTCCAAGAGACCATTTCTAAATTTGGTCATACAGGTCATGGCGCTCACACCAGTGGCAATCAGACAGCACATGCTGATGCAACAATGAATATGAACATGAGCCATGCGGCGCATGCAGGAGCAGAGGAATAAAGGCATGTTCGGAAAATTAACTCTTGATGCAATCCCGCTACACGAGCCAATTATCGTAGTTACTTTACTCGGTATTGTTCTTGGTGGGCTTGCTGTTGTTGGTGCGCTAACTTATTTTCGTAAATGGAAATGGTTGTGGACTGAATGGTTAACCAGCGTTGACCATAAAAAAATTGGTATTATGTATATCCTCGTTGCAATGGTCATGATGTTCCGTGGCTTTGCCGATGCGATTATGATGAGAAGCCAACAAGCGCTCGCCTCTGCCGGCGAAGCGGGTTTCTTACCACCTCATCACTATGATCAGATTTTTACCGCACACGGCGTTATCATGATTTTCTTCATGGCAACACCTTTCGTTGTGGGTCTGATGAACCTTGTTGTGCCTTTACAAATTGGCGCTCGTGATGTTGCCTTTCCGTTCCTTAACTCACTGAGTTTCTGGTTCTTTGTTGTTGGTGTGGTACTCATTAACCTTTCTTTAGGTGTTGGTGAATTCGCACAAACAGGTTGGTTAGCTTATCCACCACTTTCTGGCTTGGAATATAACCCGGGAGTCGGGGTCGATTATTGGATATGGAGTTTACAGATATCTGGTATTGGTACGCTTCTAACAGGGGTTAACTTCTTCGCAACTATCCTGCGTATGCGTGCGCCGGGTATGAGCATGATGAAAATGCCAGTATTCTCTTGGGCGGCTTTATGTACTAACGTCCTGATTATTGCTGCATTCCCAATTTTAACAGTCACTATTACGCTGTTAACTTTAGACCGCTATCTTGGTACGCATTTCTTTACCAATGATATGGGCGGTAATATGATGATGTACATCAACCTTGTATGGGCTTGGGGTCATCCAGAAGTTTATATCCTTGTTCTGCCAGTATTTGGTGTGTTCTCTGAAGTTACAGCAACATTCTCTAAAAAACGGTTATTCGGTTATACCTCATTAGTCGGTGCAACTGTCGTTATTACCGTGTTGTCATTTATCGTTTGGTTACACCATTTCTTTACCATGGGCTCTGGCGCAAACGTCAATGCCTTCTTCGGTATCGCCACAATGATCATCGCTATACCAACAGGGGTTAAAATCTTTAACTGGCTGTTTACGATGTATCAAGGTCGTATCGAATATAAAAGCCCAATGCTGTGGACTATCGGTTTCCTTATCACCTTCTCTGTTGGTGGTATGACAGGGGTTCTGTTAGCCGTTCCGGGTGCAAACTTTGTTTTACATAACAGCTTATTCTTAATTGCTCACTTCCATAACGTTATTATCGGTGGTGTGGTATTTGGCTGTTTCGCAGGTATGACTTATTGGTTCCCTAAAGCATTCGGTTTCACACTGAATGAAAAATGGGGTATCCGTGCATTCTGGTTCTGGTTTATCGGCTTCTTTATGGCCTTTATGCCACTGTACATTCTTGGCTTTATGGGTATGACTCGTCGTATCAGCCAAAACATCAACCCAGAATTCCATCCAATGCTGATGGTTGCTGCGGGTGGTGCTGCGCTGATTGCTATCGGTATCGCTTGTCAAGTTATCCAGATCTACGTAAGTATCCGTGACCGTGATCAAAACCGTGACTTAACGGGAGATCCATGGGGCGGTCGTACTCTGGAATGGTCGATTTCTTCACCTGCTCCTTTCTATAACTTTGCCGTTGAACCTAATGTTCAAACTCGTGATGAGTGGTGGGATCAGAAAGAAAAAGGCACAGCTTATCAGCGTCCAACTAAATACGAACCAATCCATATGCCTAAAAATACAGGCGCTGGTGTGATTATTTCAGCATTCAGTCTAGTACTTGGTTTTGCCATGATCTGGCATATCTGGTGGTTAGCTATCGTTGGTTTCGCTGGCATGATTGTCACTTGGATCGTGAAAAGCTTTGATACAGATGTGGATTACTATGTCCAAGTACCTGAAATTGAAGCTCTCGAGAATAAGCATTATGAAGAACTGAAAAAAGCAGGTGTGAAATAATGTCTACTCAAACTGTAAATAACACAAACGCCCATGAGCATCATGGGCACCACGATGCAGGAGCAACGAAAGTTTTCGGCTTCTGGATCTACCTAATGAGCGACCTTATCCTGTTTGCCAGCTTATTCGCCACTTATGCGGTGCTTGTTAACGGGATTGCGGATGGTCCTTCAGGTAAAGAAATTTTTAGCTTACCGTTTGTTTTAGTTGAAACCTTCTTACTGCTATTTAGTAGTATCACTTTTGGTTTCGCTATGCTGAGCATGAATAAAGGTAGCGTTAGCCAAGTTAATCTGTGGTTATTTGTTACTTTCTTATTCGGCTTAGGTTTCGTCATCATGGAAGTTTACGAATTCCATGAGCTAATCGCAGAAGGTTATGGCCCAGATCGCAGTGCATTCTTATCTGCATTCTTTGCATTAGTTTCAACACACGGTCTTCACGTAACTGCGGGTTTAATTTGGATTGTTATTATGATGATCCAAGTATCACGCCGTGGTTTAACTGAAGTTAACCGCACTCGTTTAAGCTGTTTAAGTCTGTTCTGGCACTTCCTTGACGTTGTCTGGATCTGTGTGTTCACCGTAGTTTATCTGATGGGAGCGATGTAATGAGTCATCCAAATACTTCTCCTTCAGGCGCAAGCCACGGCAGCATGAAGTCTTATCTGATCGGCTTTATTCTGTCTGTTATCCTCACCGTTATTCCATTTTGGATGGTGATGGAAGGAACCGCGACACCAGCAACAATTCTATGGACTGTTGTCGGTATGGCAGTTGTGCAGATTGTGGTTCACTTAGTCTGCTTCTTGCATATGAATACGTCATCAGAAGAGCGCTGGAACGTCGTCGCATTCCTGTTCACACTGCTTATTATCGGCATTGTTGTCGTAGGCTCGTTGTGGATTATGTACAACCTGAACATCAATATGATGATGGATTAAGAGTTGTCGCTATGATTAAGCAATACCTACAAGTCACCAAACCAGGAATTATTTTCGGAAATTTAATTTCTGTAATAGGTGGTTTTCTACTCGCTTCTAAAGGTGAGATTGATTACTCCCTATTTTTCGCGACTCTACTTGGGGTGTCTCTGGTCGTTGCTTCTGGTTGTGTTTTTAACAACTATATTGACCGTGATATTGACCGTATCATGGAAAGAACGAAGAATCGTCCATTAGTTAAAGGATTAATTGACCCTCAAATTAGCCTGATTTATGCCTCAGTATTAGGTATTGCAGGTGTTGTGCTGCTCTATGTAGCAGCCAACCCACTTGCAATGTTTATCGCTGTATTCGGTTTTATTATTTATGTTGGGGTTTATAGCCTCTATATGAAGCGTAAATCTGTGTATGGCACACTGATTGGAAGTTTATCTGGCTCTGCACCTCCTGTTATCGGTTATTGTGCCGTTAGCGGTGAATTTGATGCAGGCGCGGCAATCCTATTACTTATCTTTAGTTTGTGGCAAATGCCTCACTCTTATGCCATTGCTATTTTCCGTTTTAAAGACTACCAAGCTGCAAATATCCCTGTATTACCTGTGATTAAAGGGATCTCAGTCGCTAAACGTCATATTATTCTCTATATTCTGGCGTTTATGATTGCAACCTTAATGCTGACATTAGTTGGTTACGCAGGCTATAAATACCTGATTGTGGCTTCAGCCGTCAGTATTTGGTGGTTAGGCATGGCATTATCTGGTTACAAAGCAACCAATGATATTGTGTGGGCGCGAAAATTATTTATTTTCTCTATTGTCGCAATAACTTCATTAAGCGTAATGATGTCTGTTGATCCAACAAGCTCCACAGAAGCAGTTCTTGCGTATCTAAGATAATGTATTTATTAAAGTAACCTAAATACCAGTCAGCTTTCTGACTGGTATTTTTTTATCTTTTTTATGACTTCACATGATATCAGTACAATTTTGTCTTTTTTGTATCCCATTTATTGATTAACCTCGCCAAGATTTGCCATTACAATGAGGGGGATCAGTAATTCGAGGTAATCCATGAATGATAATAAAATGACCCCCTTAGAGCGCAAAGCAACATGGGGATTAGGCACTGTTTTTTCTCTTCGCATGCTTGGCATGTTTATGGTACTCCCAGTTTTAACCACCTATGGGCTTCAACTACAACACGCAACAGAATCTCTCATTGGATTAGCCATCGGTATTTATGGATTAACACAAGCTATATTCCAAATTCCTTTTGGTATTTTCTCTGATAAATTTGGTCGAAAACCTATGATTGTTTTTGGCTTAATTATTTTTATTATTGGTAGTTTGATTGCAGCTCTCAGTGACAATATCTACGGCATTATTATTGGTAGGGCATTACAAGGAGCGGGAGCTATATCAGCCGCGGTAATGGCTTTATTGTCAGATTTAACACGAGAACAAAATAGAACAAAAGCAATGGCCTTTATTGGTATTAGCTTTGGAATAACGTTCGCTTTAGCCTTGGTTCTAGGACCTATTTTAACGCATATCTTTGGCTTACATGGGCTATTTTGGGGAATTGCCTTACTCGCCTTTGGTGGCATTATTATTACGCTTTTTACTGTACCGAATAGCGAACACCATATTCTTAATCGAGAATCAGGTTTTGTTCGTGGCAGTGTAAAAAAGGTTTTATTTGATGCACAGCTTCTTAAACTTAATACAGGTATTTTTTCACTACATACCTTATTAATGGCTGCATTTGTTGCACTTCCTCTGGTTATGAGTAATGCCGGTTTAGCAAAAGAGAAGCATTGGATTGTTTATCTAGTCACGATGCTTATTGCCTTTATTACGGTACTTCCTTTTATTATCTATGCAGAAAAGAAACGAAAGATGAAACAAGTTTTCTTATTCTGTATTTTATTACTTATTATTGCTCAAGCCATTCTTATTATTTCAAACTCTAACTTATGGCTAATTATTGCAGGTATTCAAATTTTCTTTATTGGTTTTAATATTATGGAGGCTCTTCTTCCTTCATTAATCAGTAAAGAAGCACCAGCAGGTTATAAAGGTACAGCGATGGGAATTTATTCCACCAGCCAATTTTTAGGTGTGGCATTGGGCGGAATATTAGGCGGATGGCTTTACCAGCATTATAATGCACAAACTGTATTTTTAGGCTGTTTAGTGATTGGGCTTATTTGGTTTTTCATTAGCCTAACATTACGCCAACCCTCTTATGTTAGTAGCTTACGCGTTGAATTACCTGAGAATTTATCTTCAAGCCAACAACAGCAACTACAACAATTATTTAAGCAACAAGCGGGCGTTAATGAAGTGGTGATTATGGCAGATGAACAGAGTGCTTATATCAAGGTTGATACTAAACAGACGCCAAGAACAACATTAGAGTCTCTGATCCCTTTAGTTTAAGGATCAATAAATTTACTGGATAAAATAAAAATGCGCTGTTAAACCAGCGCATTTTTTTATGACTAAATAGATAAAAAATTAGTCACGGAAATTGTTAAATTGGAATGGCTGTCCTAGCTCACCTTCTCTTACTAATTTCATCACAGCTTGTAAGTCATCACGCGATTTACCTGTAACACGCACTTGCTCACCTTGAATTTGAGCCTGAACTTTCAATTTACTGTCTTTAATCAGCTTAACAATTTTCTTAGCTAATGCTGAATCAATACCTTGTTTTAAGGTAGCTTCTACGCTGTACATTTTTCCGCTGTGAGTCATCTCTTCAGGGATATTTAATACCGCACCATCAATCCCTCTTTTTGCCATTTTCTCACGCAGAATATCTAATAATTGTTGAACCTGAAATTCAGATACACTGGTCGTTTTCACTGACTCTGCTTTTTCGTTTAATTCAAAACTTGCTTCAACGTTACGAAAATCCCAGCGAGTAGTCAGTTCACGTTGCGCGTTTTCCACCGCATTACGCACTTCATGTAAGTCAACTTCAGATACGATATCAAAAGATGGCATTCTTTCTTCCTCAATAAATAAATACAACCAAAATAATAGCTTCTTTTAGGGTTGCAAAAAAGCATTACACATTCAATAACAAATTTATCCCCCTGTTTTGCCTTTATGGTAAAGCGCAAACATACTTTAAACAGAGAAGTGCAATCAATGTTATAATTTTAGCTAAATAGTCTAATGACCGTCAGTAGCCACCTTACGCTATTACGATTTGTAAAAAGAGGCACAATGAAAATTACCGTTTTAGGGTGTGGTTCGATTGGTAAACTTTGGGTTGCAGCTTTAACACGTCAATCTCATGAAGTACAAGGTTGGCTAAGAGTACCTCAGCCTTTTTTAGATGTAAGTGTTGATAACATTAATGGCGAGCCTTTTTATCAACGTATTACTGCAAATCAACTTGAATGGTTAAAACAAAGCGAATTACTTATTGTTTGCTTAAAATCTTGGCAAGTCTCAGATGCGGTTAATGCGCTTCTACCTTTTTTATCTGCACAATGTCCTATCTTATTAATTCATAATGGCATGGGAACAGCAGATGAATTAACAGCAACACAGCACTCTATATCCAGACCAATCTTACAAGGCATCATTACTCATGGTGCTTATCAACAAGGACAAGATGTTATTCATACCGCAACAGGAATAACACATATAGGTCCATTAAATCATGCAGCTCAACAATATAGCTATTTAGCAGAAACCTTGCATCATGCTTTACCGGATGTCGCTTGGCACAATGATATTCATACAATTAGTTGGCTAAAACTTGCTGTCAATTGTGTTATCAACCCTCTTACCGTTTATTATCAATGCCGTAATGGGGATTTATTGCGTTATCCTGAACATATTCAAAAAATATGTGATGAAGTTTATCTAGTAATGGAACGTGAAGGTGTTGTACCAACATCTCAAGCCCATCTTCATGGCTATATTATTGATACGATAGAACAAACAGCAAATAATTATTCTTCTATGTATCAAGATGTGAAATATCAACGCCATACAGAGATTGACTATATTACGGGTTATTTATTACGTCGAGCTTCAGAACAAGGGCTTGTATTGCCAGAAAATAACCATCTTTTTCAATTTATCAAACAACAGGAAGGCAATTATGACCATATCAGCGCTCATCTGCCTAGCTAATGGAAGTGAAGAAACCGAAGTCGTGACTACCGCAGATTTGCTGGTAAGGGCAGGTATTAATGTCGTGCTTGCAAGTGCAGAAGATGATGTTGATGAACTTATAATTACAGGTTCCCGAGGCATAAAACTTGTCGCAGATGCCCCTTTAGTTCGTGTTGTCGATCACCACTATGACGTTATTATTCTACCCGGTGGATTACAAGGTACTGAAACATTAAGAGACAGCCCTTTAGTCGTTGAGAAAGTACGTCGCATGCACAGTGAAAATAAGCTTGTTGCTGCGATTTGTGCGGCCCCCGCAATGATCCTTGAATCTCATAATATTTTTCCCATCGGCAATATGACGGGTTTTCCTGCCTTAAAAGATAAAATCTCATCGAAAAAATGGGTTGATTATCGCGTCTATTATGATGAAAGAGTTAATTTAATTACCAGCCAAGCTCCAGCAACATCTATCGATTTTGCACTAAAAATTATCGAACGCTTAAAAGGCAAAGAAGCTGCAGCAGATGTTGCCAAACAGCTTGTATTACCACCCGGTATTTATAATTATCAAGATGAATTTACAGGGTTTGGGGATAAATAGATAAACTGTACACTCATAACAAAATATCCCCACCTAATTCATTTATCTTATTAATAGGTATATTATTTATTAGTTGGGGATTAATTTTTAAGACCTATTTCAGTCGTTATTTCTTCATATCAGATTTTAAAATAAGTGTTGAGAGGTTAAAATAGAACCAACTTCTAAAGGATGTGGCAAAATGAAAACTCTTCAATACCGCAAGAACTTACCTAAACTTGTTACTTTAATTTCTATGGGATTAGCCACTGTTCCTGCTGAAAGTTTTAGACATAAACAATCATCGTTGATCCCCAATATTCAATACTCTTTTGCATCTCCTGTATCTAATCAACTTGTTGCTATTCCAATTGATGATGCTACTGAAAAAATGAGCACTTTAGCTGAGTTACTCAATAGTGACTTAACTAGATTAAAAAAAGAATGGGAAAACCATGAAAATTTATTTATTAGCCAACACATTTATGAACAAATAAATAAAAATATAAAAGATATAGATACCTCTTTAGTTGATATAAAAAATGTCCTTGCATCGTTTTTAAATAACGATATCTCAAAAAAAGAAAGCATTCTTTTATTTGGTCGCTCTTTAGCAATGTATAGAAGTGTATTAACTGAGATTGTTTCATTTATAGAACAAACTCATCAGCCATTAAAAACAACAAATAAAAAACCCAATATAACTAATGCTGAGATGCAGAGATTAATACAATCTGAGCATATAAAATTAGGGCTTGATATACCTAAGTTTAATAGTAATTGATATTTTATGACTCAAATATCAATACATCCTGATATTGAACATAAAACTATCGCCAATGAATATGCTCACTTATTAAAACTTTGGAAAGAAGACAATATATTATCTAATTATTTAGGTGCCAATGGTCGCTGGGAAAATAATGCCAAGTTATGTCAATCTCTTATTTCTAAAATACATATTAGAATGCCACTTGAACCAGGATGGAATAAAAAGATACCTCAAATACAAAGAAAATCAAATCATTACTTGGTTTACTGTCAACATTGGCTTTACCCAAACAGATATCAAATTATTGCTATTATGTCGCCCAATGCTCATGAGATAGCAAAAACATCATTTCTGGCTGTATTAGAGAAAAGAGCAGAAGGATTTCAAAATAATTTCTAATAAGCTATTATCAGTAACTAAAAAGCCACTTTTCAGTGGCTTTTTTATTCGCAAGATCAAATCGCTAACGTATTATTTTTTACGATAGACTTTAACGTTTTCAAAACCTTGTTCACGCAAATAAAGCGCTTGTAAGCGGCTCATCATTCCGCGATCACAATAGAGCAAATAAGTTTTGGCTTTATCTAAATCACCAAACTGAGTGCTTAATTTATAGAAAGGTAACTCTTTAACATCAACACCGTCTATCTTTAATGGTGAGGTTTCTTGCTCTTCAGGTGAGCGGATATCCAAAATAACATCGTTAGCGCCAAATTCAGATACCATCTCAACTTCAGTAACCTGCTGTACGGTTTCTTCTGCAATACGACGAATATCCATATTCTTGGCGTTTTCAACAACGCTATCAAGAATAGAAAAATCAAACTTCTCTTCTTCTGCTTCGATCTTCGCTTTAACCGCTTTCACTGTGGGGCTTTTTGAAATCACACCACAGAATTCTGGCATTGTACGAGCAAAATCTTCTGTGCCTATTTGGCGAGCAATATTGATAATGTTTTCTTTATCGTGTGTGATAAGAGGACGTAAAATTAGTGTATCTGTCGCATTATCAATTAAACGTAAGTTCGTTAAAGTTTGACTTGAAACTTGACCTAATGCTTCACCCGTTACAATCGCTTGAACACCATAGCGTTCTGCAACACGGGATGCTGCACGTACCATCATACGTTTTAATACAACACCCATTTGACCATCATCGACTTTTTCTAAGATTTCTGCGACAACAGGTTCAAAATCAACCGCAACGAAATGCACTTTATGAGAACGGCCAAAGCGATTCCATAAATAATGAGCAACTTGTTTAACGCCAATTTCGTGTGCGGAGCCACCTAAGTTAAAGAAACAATAGTGAACACGGCTACCACGACGCATCAGCATATAACTTGATACGCCAGAGTCATAGCCACCAGAAATCAACGACAATACATCTTCTTGCGTACCAATAGGGAAGCCACCAATACCTTCATAGCGCGCATTCACTAAAATAAGTTTGTCATCTTCAATTTCTAAATTAATGGTGACATCTGGACGCGTTAATTTCACTTTTGCGCTTTCGACGTGTTGGTTAAAGCCACCACCGACATAACGCTCAACTTCATTTGAAGTAAAGCTGTGCTTACCACGACGTTTGGCACGAACACAAAATGTTTTGTTTTCAACTAAATGCTTAAACGCTGCAAAAGTTTGCTCAAAAATATTATGTAGATCAGTATATGGATGCTCTTCTACTTGTAAGAAGTGATGAATACCAGGAATACGTGTGAGTGCATCACATACCGCTTCACTTTTGCTTTCATCTTTACTAACAACAACAATGTTATCCCAATTGCGGACAACTGTGATTTCATCACCTAATGTATTGAGTACATTACGAATATTGCTAGTAAGAATTTTGATAAAACGGATACGAACTGATTGGCTTTTGATCGTAATTTCGGGGAATAATTTAATAATAAACTTCATAGTCAATGGTCATAGGTTATTAAGTAGAAACATAAACTACAGTGATGTTAATTGACTGGAGTTTATAAAAGTCACAAAGTATATCACCAATATTTAGGGCTCACCCGCAAAAATCATCGACTGAATAAGAAATTTTCTTCTTACTTGTAGTAAGATGATCGCTATTATTCAGCGCTAACATGCTTTATTATCAAAAATATTATGGCTAAGAAAACGACACCAATTAACGAAGACATCGCACAAGCACCAAGTTTTGAAGCATCTATGCAAGAACTTGAGCAAATCGTAAACCGTTTAGAATCCGGTGAACTCCCTTTAGAAGAAGCGCTTAATGAATTTGAACATGGCGTTCGTCTAGCCCGTGTTGGACAAAAAACATTACAAGACGCTGAACAGCGTGTTCGTATTCTTCTAAAAGAAGACGATAACGCAACTCCTGATGATTTTATCCAAGAGGCAGAATAATTGAGTAACGCAACTTCAAGTACGGATGCGTTCCGTCATAAATTAGATTCCGCCCACCAGCGTGTTGATGATGCATTAAACCAAGCGCTATCAGCTTTACCATTCACTGACATGCCTCTAGGTAAAGCCATGCATTATGGTGCGCTTTTAGGTGGAAAGCGCTTACGTCCTTTCCTTGTTTATGTAGTGGGTGAAATGTTTAAAGTCCCCACACTTAACCTTGATGCACCCGCCGCTGCAGTAGAATGTATTCACGCTTATTCTCTTATTCATGATGATTTACCTGCGATGGATAACGATGATTTACGTCGTGGTAAACCGACTTGTCATATTGAGTTTGGTGAAGCCAACGCCATTTTAGCGGGTGATGCATTACAAACACTAGCCTTTGAAATCTTAGCAAAAAATCCGATGCCTGATGTTGCAATGGCCGATCGTGTTGCAATGATTTCAGAATTAGCAACAGCCAGCGGGCTTGCTGGTATGTGTGGCGGTCAGGCTCTTGATCTTGAAGCCGAAGATAAATCGATTGATCTAGCATCTCTTGAAAAAATCCATTTACACAAAACAGGTGCATTAATTCGTGCAGCTGTTCGCTTAGGTGCATTTAGTGCTGGCTCCAAAGGTCATGAAGTATTACCCGCTCTAGATAAATATGCCCACTCTATTGGTCTTGCATTTCAAGTACAAGATGACATTTTAGATATCATTGGCAGTACGGAAGAAACAGGGAAACGCCAAGGTAGCGACCAAGAGTCAGGGAAAAGCACATATCCAGCACTCCTTGGATTAGAGCAAGCTCAAAAGAAAGCACAGGAATTGTATAACGAAGCACTGGATGCCTTAGCGTTTCTTGAGCAATACGAGTACGATACGACCACGCTTAAACAATTAGCGAGTTTTATCGTCGAACGGAAAAACTAATAAAAAATAAAGAGAGCAGCTTACCTGTTCTTTCCCTATTACAAGTGATTAATTAATAGGCATCACATGAGCATTGATATCGAAAAATATCCCACATTGGCGTTGGTTGAAACACCAGAAGATTTGCGCCTATTACCAAAAGAGAGTTTACCTAAACTCTGTGATGAGCTAAGGCTATTTCTTCTTAACAGTGTCAGCCGCTCAAGTGGTCACTTCGCCTCAGGTTTAGGTGCTATTGAGTTAACGGTTGCTCTTCATTACGTCTACAAAACCCCTTTTGATAACCTGATTTGGGATGTGGGTCATCAGGCCTATCCTCATAAGATCTTAACAGGTCGCCGTGACCGCATTGATACTATCCGTCAAAAGAATGGGTTACACCCCTTTCCTTGGCGTGAAGAGAGCGAATACGACAAACTTTGTGTCGGTCACTCTTCAACCTCTATCAGTGCTGGTTTAGGTATGGCTGTCGCCGCCGAACAAGAAAAGCTGAACAGAAAAACAGTTTGTGTGATTGGTGATGGTGCAATTACTGCGGGTATGGCTTTTGAAGCAATGAATCACGCAGGGGATATTGAACCAGATATGCTCGTTGTACTTAATGACAATGAGATGTCAATTTCAGAAAACGTTGGTGCATTGAATAATCACCTTGCACAATTGTTGTCTGGCAAACTGTATACCACCTTGCGTGAAGGTGGAAAAAAAGTCTTTTCTGGTATTCCACCCATTAAGGAATTACTGAAAAAGACCGAAGAACATATTAAAGGTATGGTTGTTCCAGGCACTATGTTCGAAGAGTTGGGCTTCAACTATATCGGCCCTGTTGATGGTCATGATGTTATTGCGTTAGTACAAACACTCGCCAATATGCGTGATCTAAAAGGTCCTCAGCTTCTGCATATTATGACTAAAAAAGGTCGTGGCTATGCCCCTGCAGAGCGTGATCCTATTAGCTGGCACGCTGTACCTAAGTTTGATCCACAAGCTGGTACATTACCTAAAAGCCCGAATGCACGACCTACATTTTCCAAAATTTTTGGTGACTGGCTATGTGAAGAAGCCTTAACCGATCCAAAACTCATGGCGATTACCCCGGCTATGCGTGAAGGCTCTGGTATGGTGCGTTTTTCAAAAGAATACCCATCACAATACTTTGATGTTGCGATCGCAGAACAACATGCCGTTACCTTTGCAGCAGGTTTAGCTATTGGTGGTTATAAGCCGATTGTTGCGATCTACTCAACATTCTTACAACGCGCCTACGACCAAGTGATCCACGACATTGCCATTCAAAAACTCCCTGTTTTATTTGCTATCGATCGTGGTGGTATTGTGGGCGCAGATGGGCAAACTCACCAAGGTGCTTTTGACCTCTCATTCTTACGCTGCATTCCTAATATGGTCATTATGGCACCAAGTGATGAAAATGAGTGTCGCCAAATGCTTCATACCGGTTATCACTATCAAGATGGCCCTGTTGCCGTACGCTATCCAAGAGGCTCTAGTGTTGGGGCGCAATTGCAACCACTGAATCCACTGCCTATGGGTAAAGGCATTATTCGTCGCCAAGGCAAAGGCATCGCAATTTTGAACTTTGGTACATTACTACCAGAAGCGTTAGAAGTGGCTGAAAAACTTGATGCAACTGTAGCTGATATGCGTTTTATTAAGCCTCTTGATAAATCACTTATCCTTTCTCTGGCTGAACAGCATGATATGTTGGTAACACTGGAAGAGAATGCCATTATGGGTGGTGCTGGCAGTGGTGTTAATGAATTACTCATGCAAGAGCGTTGCTTAGTACCTGTCTTAAACTTAGGTATACCTGATCTGTTTGTACCACAAGGTGGACAAGAAGAGATCAGATCTGACTTAGGATTAGATGCAGCAGGTATTGAGAAATCGATTAAAGCTTATCAAGATAACTGATTGAATTAAAATGATTAAAAAACCTCTCCTAATTAAATACAGGAGAGGTTAATATATTTTCTAAGCTGTCTTTTATATACTGGTTTACGTCTTCATACCCCATATTGCCGCCCCATTACAATCTTGTTAGCCATCACATTTTTATGTAATTCACTGAAAATAACCACTTCCCTTCTTGAATCCATTCAGCGTTAATTTATTCAATCAGTTAGATTTTTCTTTCTTTTTGCCTGCCAACGAAACGTTTCGATCACGCTCACAATCTGAATAAATCAGACTTGTTTTCCCACCTTTCTTTTCTACTATGTAGACAGCGAAACGTTTCGCTGAGGAGGGAACATGAAAAAAGGTGTATTACTTAATAGTCCTATTTCGAGCGTCATTTCACGTTTAGGGCACACTGACAAAATCACTATTGCAGATGCCGGATTGCCTATTCCCCCCTCTGTTGAACGTATTGATCTTGCTCTTACTCAGGGTATTCCTGACTTTATGTCAGTCTTGCAAACCGTTACTCATGAAATGCAAATCGAAGCGGTGATGCTGGCGGAAGAAATTAAAACCATCAATCCTTCTCTGTTTAATGAAATCATCTCTTACCTTCATTTATTAGAACAAGAGCAGAAGAAACCTATTCAAATCATATATGTTTCACATGAAGCATTTAAAAAGCAACTCACTGAAAATAGAGCTGTTATCAGAACCGGTGAATGTACGCCTTATGCCAATATTGTGTTGTTTTCTGGTGTGACTTTTTGAGGGCAATATGAAACCTTTACTTGAACTTAAAGATATTGATAAGTCATTCCCCGGTGTAAAAGCACTATCAGGTGCAACTTTGCGAATTTACCCTGGCCGAGTAATGGCTTTAGTCGGTGAAAACGGGGCAGGCAAATCAACACTGATGAAAGTACTCACTGGGATCTATAAAAAAGATGCTGGCGAAGTGATTTATCAAGGTGAAAGTTGTGCTTTCAATGGTCCCAAATCTTCCCAAGAAGCAGGAATAGGTATTATTCATCAAGAGCTTAACCTTATTCCAGAATTAACCATCGCAGAAAATATCTTCTTAGGTCGTGAGTTTACACGCGCTTTTGGCGCTATAGATTGGAAGAAAATGTATGCAGAGGCTGATAAGTTATTAGCCCGATTAAACCTTGCTTACAGTAGTCATCGTTTAGTGTCTGAATTATCGATTGGTGATCAGCAAATGGTTGAAATCGCCAAAGTGCTTAGCTTTGGTTCCAAAGTGATTATTATGGATGAACCCACGGATGCCTTAACGGATACTGAAACAGAATCGCTGTTTAGTGTTATTCGTGAGCTAAGAGATCAAGGCTGTGGCATTGTTTATATCTCACACCGCTTAAAAGAGATCTTTGAGATTTGTGATGATGTAACAGTGTTGCGAGACGGTCAGTTTATTGGTGAAAAACCTGTTGCCTCATTAAAAGAAGACACTCTGATTGAAATGATGGTGGGCCGTAAGTTAGAAGACCAATACCCCCGTATTAATATCCCTCAAGGAAAAACCAAACTTAACGTCATTAACCTCAGTGGTGAAGATGTTCACGATGTTAGTTTCTCATTACATGAAAGCGAAATTCTAGGTATCTCAGGATTAATGGGCGCTGGTCGTACTGAGTTAATGAAAATTATCTACGGTGCATTACCCAAAACCAATGGCACTGTTGAATTAGATGGTAAACCCTGCCAAATCAAAAAGCCGGTTGAAGGATTAGAACAAGGTATTGTTTACATCTCTGAAGATAGAAAGCGTGATGGTTTAGTGCTTGGCATGTCAGTAAAAGAAAATATGTCTTTGACTGCACTGCGCTATTTTAGCCGCGGTATGGGGGTTCTTAATCATAAAGAAGAGCAACTCACTGTCGGTGATTTTATTAAATTATTCAATATAAAAACCCCTTCAATGGATCAAACCATTGGCTTTTTATCTGGGGGAAATCAACAAAAAGTGGCTATCGCAAGAGGCCTAATGACTCGCCCTAAAGTGCTTATTCTTGATGAACCCACTCGTGGCGTTGATGTAGGCGCTAAAAAAGAAATTTATCAGCTAATTAATAAATTTAAACAAGAAGGATTAAGCATCATTTTAATTTCTTCTGAAATGCCTGAGGTAATGGGAATGAGTGACCGTATTCTGGTTATGCATGAAGGTCGTATTAGTGGTGAGTTTTCCGCTCACAATGTCACACAAGAAATGCTAATGGCAGCGGCTGTTGGTAAACAATATGACGCTAAAGTAGGAGTTTGATATGAGCGCGAATTCAATTCCAGCGTCAAAACGTTGGTTCTCAAAAGCTTGGCTATTAGAGCAAAAATCGCTAATTGCATTGCTACTGCTGATTGTTGTGGTTTCTACCCTCAGCCCTAATTTTTTTACCTTAAACAATATTTTCAATATTCTCCAACAAACCTCGGTTAACGCCATTATGGCGGTTGGAATGACGCTAGTTATTTTAACATCAGGCATTGACCTTTCTGTTGGGTCATTGCTTGCATTAACAGGTGCCGTTGCCGCTTCTATGGTGGGGGCGGATGTTAATGCACTTGTTGCTGTTGTTGGGGCATTAGCACTAGGTGCCGCGATTGGTGGTGTAACAGGAATTATCGTTGCTAAAGGTAAAGTTCAAGCCTTTATTGCAACTTTAGTCATGATGTTATTACTACGCGGTGTGACTCGCGTCTATACCGATGGTAGCCCAATAAATACTGGATTTAGCGATAATGCCGATCTGTTTAGTTGGTTTGGTATTGGTCGCCCATTTGGTATTCCAACCCCAATTTGGCTCATGATGATTGTCTTTTTGAGCGCATGGTATTTATTACATCACACCCGTTTAGGTCGCTATATCTATGCACTAGGGGGTAATGAATCTGCCACTCGCTTATCAGGTATTAGCGTCGATAAAATCAAAATCATCGTTTATTCATTATGTGGTTTATTAGCCGCCCTTGCGAGTGTCATTGAAGTTGCTCGACTTTCATCAGCACAACCAATGGCAGGTAATGGTTATGAGCTAGATGCAATTGCTGCCGTTGTTCTGGGTGGCACCAGTCTTGCGGGCGGTAAAGGTCGTATTATCGGTACATTAATTGGTGCGCTTATTCTAGGCTTCTTAAATAATGCACTGAATTTATTAGGAATATCATCAAACTATCAAATGATAGTAAAAGCGGTGGTCATCTTACTTGCTGTTTTGGTAGATAACAAAAAATAACTCTCTATTCTCTTAATCCGAACCCCGACAGGAACTTATATTATGAAACTCAAAAAAATGGCGACACTTCTTTCTGTTGTTGCATTAAGCGCCACAATCAGCGCCAATGCATTAGCAAAAGAATCGATCGCGCTTGTTATCTCAACACTGAACAACCCTTTCTTTGTCACCATGAAAGACAGTGCGCAGAAAGAGGCAAATAGATTAGGTTACGACCTTGTTGTTCTAGACTCTATGGATAACCCGGCTAAAGAGCTTGCTAACGTGCAAGATCTCACAGTGAAAGGCACACGCTTAATGCTTATTAACCCAACAGATTCAGATGCTGTGGGGAATGCCGTTATTTTAGCCAATAAAGCCAAAATCCCAGTTATCACCTTAGACCGTGTTGCAAACAAAGGTGAAGTCGTCAGCCACGTCGCTTCAGATAACCGCCTTGGCGGTAAAATGGCGGGCGATTATATTGCTGAAAAAGTCGCTAATGACGCCAAAGTCATTCAATTAGAAGGGATCACCGGAACATCGGCATCTCGTGAGCGTGGTGAAGGTTTTAAACAAGCCGTTGATGCTCATAAACTGAATATACTTGCAAGCCAACCTGCTGATTTTGATCGCACAAAAGGTCTTAACGTGATGCAAAATCTGTTAACTGCATATCCTGCGGTTCAAGCTGTTTTTGCACAAAATGATGAAATGGCATTAGGTGCATTACGCGCATTGCAAACTGCCGGTCGTACTGATGTATTAGTCATTGGTTTCGATGGTACCGATGATGGGATCAAAGCAGTAAACCGTGGCATGTTAGGTGCAACCATTGCTCAACGCCCAGATCAAATTGGTATTATCGGCATTCAAACTGCAGATAAAATTCTCAAAGGCGAGAAAGTGGATGCAACAATCCCTGTCGAGCTTGAGTTAGTTATTAAAAAATAACAACAATAAATACCACGGAGTGATATTGCTCCGTGGTAGCTTTAATCATTAAAACACGTTTTCACAAGGATAAAGGCTATGACAACACCTCGCCTTGCTGTTCTAGGTAGCATCAATGTTGACCACATTATGAATATTTCACAATTTCCAAAACCCGGTGAAACCATTATTGGTCATCAATACAAAATAGCCTTTGGTGGTAAAGGTGCAAATCAAGCTGTGGCTTGTGGTCGAAGTGGCGCTGATATTACCTTTATTGCTTGTGTCGGTGATGATGCAATTGGTAGTGAAATAATCTCTCAGCTTAAAACAGATAATATTCATATTGATGCAATTAGTATTATTCCGCAGACACCAACGGGTGTTGCGATGATCCTTGTTAATGAGCAAGGTGAAAACGTAATTAGCATTGTTGCAGGTGCGAATGGCGCATTAACGCCTACACATTTTCAGCAGTATCATCATGTTGTAGAGCATGCTGATGCCTTACTGATGCAATTAGAATCACCGTTAGAGACTGTTTTTGAAGCCGCAAAACTGGCAAAATCACATCAAACTAAAGTCATTTTAAATCCCGCACCAGCACAACCTTTATCTGATGAATTTCTGAGTTTTATTGATGTTATCACTCCAAATGAGACGGAAGCCGAAATATTAACAGGCGTTTCTGTGCATGATGAAGCGGGTGCAGCAAAAGCGGCCGAAATTTTACATCGTAAAGGTATCAAACAAGTGCTTATCACTTTGGGTAGCCGTGGCGTATGGTTTAGTGAACATGGGCAAGGCATGATAATTCCTGGATTTCGTGTCGATGCTGTTGATACCATTGCCGCAGGTGATACATTTAACGGTGCATTTGTCACTGCAATATTAGAAGGGAAACCTTCCGTTGAGGCTATCCGTTTTGCTCACGCAGCAGCAGCAATTGCAGTTACACGTCATGGTGCGCAATCTTCTGTTCCTTGGCGTCATGAAATCGGATCATTTTTAGCAGAGCGAGCATAGTACTTTGGCAACAATGAAAGATGTCGCCCGTTTGGCGGGCGTTTCGACATCAACTGTTTCTCACGTTATCAATAACAATCGTTATGTTAGCGAAGGTATTCGTAAAAAGGTTAACGACGCTATCGAAACCTTAAATTACGCGCCTTCTGCTTTAGCACGCAGTTTAAAAATGAACTGTACTCATACTATTGGGATGTTAGTAACAGCCAGTAGTAACCCGTTCTATGCAGAAGTTGTTCGCGGTGTTGAACGCAGTTGTTACGAAAAAGGTTATAGCCTTATTTTATGTAACACCGAAGGTGATTACGAGCGCATGGATAGTAGCCTTGAAACCTTGCTACAAAAACGTGTTGATGGCTTATTATTGATGTCAACAGAAGCCAGAGCGCCTTCTCATGAAGTGCTAAATCGTTATCCTCGTTTACCTATGGTTATGATGGATTGGTCCCCGTTTGAATACGGGGGAGATATTATTCAAGATAACTCTTTGCTCGGAGGAGAAATCGCAACCCATTATCTAATTGAAAAAGGCTTTACTGAAATAGCCTGTATTGCAGGTCCGCAAGATAAACTCCCGGCAAGACATCGTTTGCAAGGTTATTACAATGCGATGCAAAAAGCGGGATTAGCTATTCGAGAAGAGTTTGTGCTGACCAGTGATTTTGAATTTGCAGGTGGATTTAACGCAATGCAAAAATTACTCTCACTTTCTGTCTTACCGCAAGCTGTTTTTACCTGTAATGACGCGATGGCAGTTGGTGCTTATCAAGCCATTTATCAAAAAGGGTTGCGTGTCCCTGATGATATTTCCGTCATGGGTTATGACGATATCGACCTAGCCTCTTATATGATCCCACCGCTCTCGACTATTCACCAACCTAAAGATGAATTGGGAAAACTCGCTGTCAGCCAATTATTACATCGCATGGAAAATATCGATGCTGATGATAATGTTCTGGTGCTTACACCCAAACTTATAGAGCGTGGCTCGGTGATAGATCATAGAAAATAACCTATTATATTAATAAGTTATTAGGATGTGTATATATTAAATACAACATGTTTGGTATCCTATCAAAACTGCTATATACTTATGCTATATAGCAGTAATTGATAGGAGCTATTACTATGATCCAGCATGGCAAAGTATTTATGAGCAATAGAACACAAAATGTTCGTTTACCCGCTGAGACTCGATTTCCTGATGATGTAAAAGAAGTTTTTGTTCGCGTCAAAGGAAAAGAAAGAATAATCACACCTATACAAAATGCATGGGATAGCTTTTTCTTATCAGATCAGTCTGTAACAGATGATTTTTTATCTGAAAGACCTGATCAAGTCACAAGTGAAAGAGAATCCTTTGATGATTAAATACCTGTTAGATACAAACATCGTTATATTTACCATTAAACGCAGACCTGAGTTTTTGCTACCGAAATTCAATCAACATGCTGAACAATTAGCTATTTCTACAATCACACTCGCTGAGCTAATTTTTGGTGCTGAAAAAAGTTTAAATTCAACTAAAAACTTAGCTACAGTTAACGACTTTGTTTCTCGACTCACTGTTTTATCTTACGATGAGTTAGCCGCTTTTCATTACGGAGATATCAGAGCAACACTTGAGAAACAAGGAAAACGCATTGGTGATAATGATTTACACATAGCAGCCCATGCTAGAAGTAAAGGGCTAATCGTAGTGACAAATAATACTCGAGAATTTGAAAGAGTTGATGGATTAAGAATTGAGGATTGGACTCATCATTAATTCAGATATCCAAACTTATAGAGCGTGGCTCGGTAATAGATTTCATAAAATAATAACAAGAAGATTAACACTATTATTAATGATGCTCTCATTTAAGATGAGGGCATTTATTTTTAGTGATATTTATAAAATTATTAATTTAATATCAATAAGTTAATTAAAAACTAAAAACACCTCTATTTGTCTTTATTTTCAACTTAGCTCTCTATATCTAATCTACTTTTCCTCATTCGTTATGTCATAACCCGTGAAAGATGCAAATTTCCATCAAATCTATTATACTATCGCCCTTTCACATTATCAGAAGCAGTACCATTTAGGGGATTGCTTAGAACTTTCACTCTTAAACGATAATGTGTCCTTTAATTTATGGGGCAAGTGTTATCCTCATTGTGACGATTAATCGCTTCCCATTTTGATAAAATTTGAGAGTATTATTATGTCATTACCTTCTTGTCCTAAGTGCAATTCAGAATACACCTATGAAGATGGTGCAATGTATGTGTGTCCTGAATGTGCCCATGAATGGAACGATGCTGAACCTGTTGCTGAAAGCGATGAATTGATTGTTAAAGATGCTAACGGTAACTTATTAGCCGATGGCGATTCAGTGACTGTGATTAAAGATCTCAAAGTCAAAGGTAGCTCAACCATGCTAAAAATTGGTACTAAAGTAAAAGGTATCCGTTTAGTGGAAGGCGACCATAACATTGATTGTAAAATTGATGGTTTTGGACCAATGAAATTAAAATCTGAATTTGTGAAGAAAAACTAAGGTAAATTAATAATACTTTTATTAATTCATTCAGATATTATCAGCATTCTCAAAGGCGCTTATTAAGCGCCTTTTTATATAAAATTATAAATAAGTATTTAAGTATTTAAGTATTTAAGTATTTAAGTATTTAAGTATTTAAGTATTTAAGTATTTAAGTATTTAAGTATTTAAGTATTTAAGTATTTAAGTATTTAAGTATTTAAGTATTTAAACATCATAATTATTTTCACTTTTTACCCTCAACACTATAGAATAATTAAATTCTCTTTTTTTAATAAGATCATACCATTACAACTAATGACAACGATTATCTCTCAGAATTTAACATTTGTAGCTGCCGATAGATTATGGACTGATTGTGATGATAATCCTGCTCCACCTCCTTTTAAAAAGTTTTATATTCTTGACGATAGTATTATATTCTATTCAGGTTATATCAATGCAATATTAGCGATATTAGCATTTTATATTGGAGATAATATAGGTATAGATGAAGAATACGCTACATTAATAGGTATTCTTTCAAATATGGATGAAGATATCTGTGAATTTATTGAAGTAGATAGAACTAATGGGGAAGTTGTCTATTTTCAAGGTGCAATTACACAAGAAAACGGTAATTATATTTTTTATGGTGCTGGCTCCGGCTCTGAATATGCGATTGAATGTTATATTAATAGTATCCAAGTTATCACTATAAATGGTCATTATTATGATTTTATCAAATATGGTGATCATTTTATTAAAATAAGTATGGATTCAGCGTCTACAAGGGATCGATGTTCAGGTGGTGGGTTTGATTATATTAAGTGGTTAGAAGAAGATCTCATTATTGATAAACTCAATTGGTTGGATACAGAAACAATAGAGCAATATAATCAAAAAATTCTCGATTTAATTAGAGAAAATTGTGGTAATAAAAAAGAATTGAGTGAACTAATATCAATGATGGATGATGAACGAGAAAGAGATCAAGAGGAATTAGAACGAGAAATCAAATCTATTGACAGCTTATTTTCTCATGAGCATAATCCAATCAAGGATCCGCAACTAAAAGGAGACTCTCGCATGAATGATTCGATTAAGCCCCCAACAAGAGTTGCAGTAAAAACATCAGGCGCAAACAGAGGTGTTATACTCGATATAGCTTCAATAAAAAATCGTATAGCTAAACGTAAAGCTACGAGAAGCTAATTAGCGGTTTCTTCAAAAGATCTTCAAAGGCGCTTATTAAGCGCCTTTTGTGTAGATAAACTTTACTCGTTACTCTCACTAAAGTGATCAAAACCTTTAAGATTAGGGTAAACATCTTTGCCATTTCGTAAATAACGAATACCTTCAGCAATCGGCATTATTTGCCCTATACAATGAAAATCTGCACCTGTATGCGCTAATGCAATCTCTAAAGCGCCACGGTTGATTTCAGGCACGGTAAAGCAAAGCTCGTAATCTTCACCGCCACTTAATGCCCAAACCTCTGCTTGTTCTTCGCTCACTTCCGCTTTCATCGCTGGTGAGTAAGGTAATGCATCTAAATTTAAACGCGCACCACAACCACTTGCTGTGAGAATATGATCCAAATCTGAAATCAGCCCATCAGAAATATCAATCGCAGATGTCGCTAAATGGCGTAATGCTTGACCTTGCAATAAACGAGGTTGAGGACGTAGATGCCTTGCAACAAAATAATCACTATGCTCTTTTTCTGTCGGCTGTAATCGATTTTGTAATACAGCAAGCCCTGCCGCGCTATCACCTAAAAAACCCGTAACATAGATCCAATCGCCAATTTTAGCACCGGAACGAAGTAATGCAGTTCCTTGTGGAACAAGCCCTTGTATTGTAATTGTTAAGCTCAGAGGGCCACGAGTGGTATCACCACCGATTAGCTGGATTGCATAATACTCAGCTAACGCAAAGAAGGAGCGACTAAATGCCTCAAGCCATTCACTGTTTGTATCAGGAAGCGTTAAAGCCAATGAAGCCCAAGAAGGATCTGCACCAACGGCAGCTAAATCACTAATATTTACAGCAAGTGCTTTATAGGCTAAATCTTCTGGTGAGATAGAAGGAAGAAAGTGAATGCCACTCACTAAAGTATCGGTACTAATCGCGACTTGCTGCTTTTCAGGTACCGTCAAGATTGCGCAGTCATCTCCAATTCCTGTACTCACATCTTTTCGTTTTACAGGCTGTGAAGTGAAATATTGCTTAATAAGGGAGAATTCACCACAAGGCATTATCTATTTCCTATTTAGCTGTGCATACTAAACGAGTTTTATTAAACAAAAGGCCGGAAATACCGGCCTTGAATTATTTACCATAGAGGAAACGTGAAAAACGTTATTTTTTACGTACAGTTGGTGCAGCTTTATCAAGCACGCCATTAACAAATTTATGGCTATCGTCAGCACCAAATACCTTAGCCAGTTCAATCGCTTCGTTAATCGCAACTTTGTAAGGAACATCTTCACGGAAGCTAAGTTCAAACATTGCTAAACGTAAAATTGCTTTTTCAACTTGACCTAACTCTTCAAGTTGGCGGGATAAATAAGGTTCCATCGCCTTATCTAAACGTGTTGCATTAATGGCAACACCCACTAAAAGCTCACGAAAATAAGCAATATCTACACCTTGGGTATCCTGCTCGGATAAAAACTCCAATTCCACATCCGCGATGTCATTTCCGGATAATTGCCATGAGTAGATAGCCTGAACAGCACACTCACGAGCACGACGACGAGCAGCAGGTTTCACAAAATTCCCCTTAAGTTAAAACAGATGATTAGCCTTTTATGGCTTTAAGTACATTGATCATTTCAAGTGCTGTCATTGCCGCTTCAGCACCTTTGTTGCCCGCTTTCGTTCCAGCGCGTTCAATAGCCTGTTCAATATTTTCAGTGGTTAAAACACCAAAAGTCACAGGGATCTCACTTTGCATCGCAACTTGAGATAAACCAGAACTACATTCGCCAGCAACGTATTCAAAATGTGCGGTTCCACCACGGATAACAGTACCTAACGCGATAACTGCATCGTATTTGTCGCTTTCGGCTAATGCTTTAACCGTTAATGGCAACTCATAAGCGCCTGGAACCCAAACGACGGTAATATTTTCAGAGGAAACTTGTCCAATGCGTTCTAATGCATCAACCGCACCTTCTAATAGGCTGTCGTTGATGAAGTTATTAAAACGGGCAATTGCAATTGCTACGCGTGCGTTTGGCGCCGCGACAACACCTTTGATTACGTTCATAGGTTACCTTTTTCTCCTATCCGCGGGGGCGCGGATTTTATCATATTCTTTCCCTTACTGCGCTCTGTTTTATTATTACACAGCAAAGGAGCCAAAAACCCTTGATAAATCAAGGCATTTAGTTGGCTGATAACGATGTCGTAACGACAGGAAATAACACACACGGCGCCATTTTACTACAAATAGCGCCGTAGACACACTTATTTGCGTCTATTAATAACGAGGTTTTAAACAAACTCTGATATCAGAGCCAATTTGTTGAAGAGAATCTACTGTAAATTCAGGTGCTTCGGATAATGATGAAAGTGGAGAAAGTGCAAATAATCCACGCGCATCATCGCCTAAAATTTTAGGTGCAATATAAATAATAAGCTCATCAACAAGCCCAGCCTCTAATAATGCACCAGCAAAATGAGCGCCACTTTCAACCCATACGGTATTGATATTGCGTTTACCCAATTGCATCATTAATAAAACTAAATCCACGCCACTGTTTTTGCCATTCGTTGGTAATAGGATTTCAGATACATTGCCTTGCCAGTCACTTGGCTGTGATTTTGTACGCGCCAACCAGCATTCGCCTTCAATTTGAGTGATTTTATGATCTTCAGTCACTCTATTTTGGCTATCAGCAACAATACGAATAGGTTGACGTAATGTTTCTTCTGGATAAATGGCTTTTATCTCATCTGAAAGCTCTTCCCAACGTACATTCATAGAAGGATTGTCAGCAAGCACTGTCGCACTTGTGGTTAAAATAGCGCTAGCTTTTGCTCGGAAATTTTGTACATCCCGACGAGATGCTTTAGAGGTTATCCATTGGCTTTCGCCTGATGCTAATGCCGTTTTACCATCTAAAGATGCACCTAATTTTAGCTGGATATAAGGGAAACCGGTTCTCATGCGTTTAAAAAAGCCAACATTCAATTTCTCAGCTTCTTGCATTAAAACACCGTGTGAAACATCAATTCCGGCTGATAATAATTTGTGTAATCCTCGTCCTGCAACCAGAGGATTGGGATCTTGCATCGCAGCAACAACGCGTTTTATGCCTGCATTAATCAACGCATCAGAACAAGGTGGTGTTTTACCAAAGTGGCTACAAGGCTCTAGTGTGACATAAGCTGTCGCCCCTTTTGCTTTATCTCCAGCCATTCTTAAGGCATTGACTTCAGCATGAGGACCACCTGCGTGATGGTGATAACCTTCACCAATAATCTCACCCTCTTTTACAATCACACACCCCACATTAGGATTAGGCGATGTTGTAAAACGACCTAATGCTGCAAGCTCTATGGCTCGACGCATATAGTGTTCATCTTGCAGACTTTCATTTTCACTTGGATTGTTGCTGTTGTTATTTATCATAATAATTACATGTAATTTTATTATTTATCGTTATTTTTCAAATCATTAAATAAATCACAGTATTAATGTATTAATCCTGTAATTTTGCAATTTCTTCACCAAAATCACGGATGTCTTCAAAACTACGATAAACAGAAGCAAAGCGAATATAAGCCACTTTATCGAGTTTCTTTAGTTGTTCCATAACAAAATTGCCAATTTCTTTTGAAGGGATTTCTCTTTCACCCGTTGCTCTTAATTGTGATTTAATATGGCTTATTGCAGCTTCAACATCGTCTGAACTCACTGGACGCTTTTCTAATGCTTTAAGCATGCCTCGACGAAGTTTCTCTTCATCAAAAGGCTCACGTATTTCATCACTTTTCACAACACGAGGCATCACTAACTCTGCTACTTCAAAGGTAGTAAAACGTTCATGGCAAACAAGACATTGGCGACGACGGCGCACTTGTGAACCATCACCAACAAGTCTGGAATCAATTACCTTGGTATCTACGGCTCCACAAAATGGGCAATGCATAGTTATTCCTACTTTTGACAACACTCATAAACAGTGTACCTGTTCAGTGAACAAAAAACACCCTGTCAGTATATACTGGCAGGGTGTTTGCGATGTTTTATCAGAAAAACGCTCTATTATGGTAAGAGTGTTGTCTGATCGGCACCCTCTTTTTCCACTTTTTGCACAATCAAGTGTTCACGTTTCATTCCCATTTTCAGTGCTAATGCAGAAGCCACATAAATAGAAGAAATAGTACCGATTGAAACACCGATTAACATAACTAAAGAGAAGCCTTGAAGCATTGAACCACCAAAGATATACAGCATTAATACAACTAATAATGTTGTTGCTGATGTCATGATGGTACGGCTTAACGTCTGCGTAAGAGAAACGTTCATAATTTCATATGATGTTCCTCGACGAATTTTACGGAAGTTCTCACGAATACGGTCTGATACAACGATACTATCGTTCAGTGAGTAACCGATAACAGACATCAATGACGCCACAATGGTTAAGTCAACTTCTATGTGGAACAGTGAAAGAACACCCAGTGTTATCACCACGTCATGCGCAAGTGCAATAACCGCACCTAACGCCAAACGCCATTCAAAACGGAATCCAACATAGATAAGAATACAGATAAGTGCGGATAATAACGCCATTGCACCTGTTTGAGCCAATTCACTACCAACACTTGGCCCCACAAATTCAATACGTTTTACCACTGCATCGTTATCAACTTCAGCATTGATAACATCGATGACTTTCTTACCTAATTCTTGACCTGCCTGTCCTTCAACAGGAGGCATACGCACCATAATATCGCGACTGCTACCAAAGTTTTGTAACAGAGGATCTTTAAAACCCGCTGCATCTAGGCTATCACGCATTTTATCAAGGTCGGCTGGTTGACTGAGATTGATCTCAATTACTGTACCACCTGTAAAATCCAGTCCCCAGTTAAATCCTTTCACGGAAATGATAGCAATTGACGCTATCAAAAGCAGAAACGAAATAGTAAAGGCGACGTTGTCCCAACGCATAAAGTCAATGACTCTACGACCATGGTTTAATTGTTCAACAGTATAATCCTGTGCCACAACGTGCTCCTTAAATAGACAGTTTCTTAACGCGTTTACCACCATACAACAGGTTTACAATCGCACGAGTACCGACGATAGCGGTAAACATGGATGTTGCAACCCCGATTGCAGTTGTGATAGCAAAGCCTTTAATTGAGCCTGTACCGACTGCATAAAGGATCACAGCTGTAATTAATGTGGTTAAGTTCGCATCAATAATACTGGAGAAGGCACCTTTATAACCTTCATGGATTGCTTGTTGTACTGAACGTCCATTACGTAACTCTTCTTTGATACGTTCGTTTATCAGTACGTTGGCATCGACGGCGACGGCAAGTGTTAATACGATACCTGCAATACCCGGCATAGTCAGTGTTGCGCCCGGTAATAGTGACATTACCCCAACGATTAACACTAAGTTTGCCATTAATGCAGTACTCGCAATCACACCAAATTTACGATAATAAATTATCATAAAGGCAACAGACGCAATCAGACCCCATAAACACGCTTCTAAACCTTGGGTAATATTTTGCAGACCCAAAGTTGGACCAATCGTTCTTTCTTCAACGATTTGAATAGGTGCAATCAACGCACCAGCACGTAATAACAGAGACAATTGGCGTGCTTCATTGGCATTTGAAATACCCGTAATACGGAAGCTATTTCCTAAACGACTCTGAATATTCGCAACGTTGATAACTTCTTCGCTTTTAACTAATACCGCACGGTCATTCTCATCGCGCTTACCGCTGTCTTTATACTCTACGAACAGTGTCGCCATCGGTTTACCGACGTTGTCTTTCGTAAAGTTAGACATGATAGAACCACCAGCGCTATCAAGTGAAATATTCACTTGAGGTTGACCATATTCATCAGCTTGAGAAGTTGAATCAGTAATGTGGTCACCCGTTAAAATAACGCGTTTATAAAGAATAGTTGGTCTACCTTCACGGGTATATTTCACTTCTGAATCACCCGGAATACGACCTGTTTCTAAAGCAGAAGGATCAACAGTGGTATTGACTAAACGGAATTCTAATGTTGCTGTCGCACCTAAGATTTCTTTAGCACGCGCGGTATCTTGGATACCTGGTAATTCAACAACAATTCGGTCAGCACCTTGACGTTGGACTAATGGCTCTGCAACACCTAACTGGTTAACACGATTACGTAAGATTGTGATGTTTTGCTGTACTGCATAAGTACGCGCATCACGTAAACGTTCGTCAGTAAAAATAGCTCTTAATGAGTTATTTGCACCATCTCTAAAAATGAGATCTTGATTACGACGAGTTAGGTAATCTGAAGCTTTAGAGCGATCATCCGAATTACGGAAACGGATTTCAACGCCATAGTTATCCGTTTTACGGATAGATGAATATGGAATGCCTTCGTCACGTAATAATGTACGTAGACTTTCAACATTTTGTTCCTGAAGTTTACCTAACGCGGTTTCCATATCAACTTCCATCAAGAAGTGAACACCACCACGTAAGTCTAATCCCAGTTTCATCGGCTCCCCACCAATGGCTTCTAACCATTTTGGTGTTGCCGGAGCAAGGTTAAGTGCAACAATGAACTGGTCGCCTAATGCAGGCAACAACACTTCGCGAGCACGTAACTGAATATCAGGGTTACCGAAACGAGCCAAAATCGCACCATTTTCAAGTGCAATAGATTTCGCTTCAATTTTTTCTTTATCTAATAAAGATCGAACTTGATCCAGTGTTTGCTCATTGGCGGCGGTTCCCCGCGCGCCAGTGATTTGAACAGCCGGATCCTCTCCATATAGGTTAGGAAGTGCGTAAAGCAGACCGATGAGGATAGCGAATATCAACATCAGGTACTTCCACAAAGGATAACGGTTTAGCACGGCAGTTCCCTTTTCCCTTTGGGGAAATGTTATTAAATAGCTTTCATTGTGCCTTTAGGTAATACAGCGGCAACAAAGTCACGTTTGATAGTTACTTCAGTTGTTTCATTCAGAGCAACAACGATATAGCCGTTATCTGAAACCTTAACAACACGACCAATTAAACCACCCGTCGTTAAAACTTCATCACCTTTACCAATAGAATCCATCAGTTTACGATGTTCTTTAGTACGTTTTTGCTGTGGACGTAGGATCATAAAATAGAAAATCAGAATAAAGATCACTAACATCGGTAAAATAGACATAAAGCTAGCTTCAGGTGCTGCTTGTCCAGCAGAAGCAACAGCATCAGAAATGAAAAAACTCATTCACTTTTCCTCATTGTTGTCGATATCGACGATATTCAAGTTATAAGCCCAATATCATACACAGTATTGGGCTTTCTCGTATACATTATTCACACTTAGTCGCACTGCCATTTAGCGGTGGGACAGGTTTTCCAATACGTTCGTAGAATTCGTGTACAAACTCTTCAAAACGCGAGTCTTCAATAGACTGACGAATTTCAGCCATCAAACGCTGATAATAACGTAAGTTGTGGATAGTGTTCAGCCTTGCACCTAAAATTTCGTTACAACGATCAAGATGATGTAAATAAGCACGGCTATAATTTTTACAGGTATAGCAGTCACAATGTTCATCAAGCGTTGATGTATCAGAGCGATGTTTCGCATTACGAATTTTAATAACACCATCGGTTACGAACAGATGGCCATTTCGTGCATTTCGTGTTGGCATAACACAGTCAAACATATCAATACCACGACGAACACCTTCAACTAAATCTTCTGGTTTACCAACACCCATTAAATAACGCGGTTTATTCGCAGGAATTTGAGGGCAGACATGCTCTAAAATACGATGCATATCTTCTTTAGGCTCCCCGACTGCAAGGCCGCCAACAGCGTAACCGTCAAAACCAATTTCGACTAGCCCTTTTACTGAGATGTCACGTAAATCTTCGTAAACACCGCCTTGAATAATACCGAATAATGAATTTTTGTTATTGAGTTCATCAAAGCGCGCACGACTACGTTTAGCCCAACGTAATGACATCTCCATTGAGTTTTTCGCATAATCCCAATCTGAAGGGTATGGCGTACACTCATCAAAAATCATCACAATGTCAGAACCCAAATCGTATTGGATTTCCATTGATTTTTCTGGGCTTAAGAAAATCTTTTCGCCATTAATAGGGTTACGGAAATGGACGCCCTCTTCTTTAATTTTACGCATTGCGCCTAAACTAAAGACTTGGAAACCGCCTGAATCCGTTAAAATAGGACCTTGCCATTGCATAAAATCATGTAAATCACCATGTAACTTCATGATTTCTTGACCCGGGCGTAACCATAAGTGGAAGGTGTTACCTAAAAGAATTTGTGCGCCTGTCGCTTTCACTTCTTCAGGTGTCATTCCTTTTACTGTGCCGTAAGTACCCACTGGCATAAATGCAGGTGTTTCAACAACACCACGTTCAAAAATAAGGCGACCGCGACGAGCATTACCGTCGGTTTTGTCTAATTCGTATTTCACTCATCCTCCAAGCATCAGAAAAACAGTCCAATGCGCATTAAAAAACAGCATATTCTAATCATTTGTTAGACGGCTGTATATGTTACTTCAACAAAAACCCGTGCTTAGTCAAAGGGATTAAGCAATAAAATTGAAATAACAATTCATAAAAAGAAGAAAAACACTAAAAAAATAATAAATCTTTATTCTTGCCCTACTTTTTCATTGATAGCTAAAGGATTACCCGTAATAAACATCGCATCACCATAACTGAAAAAACGATACTCTTGCTTAACCGCTTCTTTATAAGCATTCATGGTATTTTTATACCCAGCAAAAGCAGAAACCAGCATGATTAAAGTAGATTCAGGTAAATGGAAATTGGTAATCAACGCATCAATAATTTGATATTGATAACCCGGATAAATAAAGATTTGGGTATCATCGAAGAAAGGTGCTATTAACGCATCTTTTGTTGCCTTAGCGGCACTTTCTAATGAGCGAACAGATGTTGTCCCTACCGCAATCACTCGATTTCCACGCGCTTTACACGCTAATACAGCATCAACCACTTCTTGTGGTACTTCTGCGTATTCAGAATGCATTGTGTGTTCTTCGATATTATCAACACGCACTGGTTGGAAAGTTCCCGCCCCAACATGCAGTGTGACAAATGCCATCTCAACACCTTTTTCTTTTAAGGCTTGAAGTAATGGTTCATCAAAGTGTAATCCCGCAGTAGGCGCGGCAACAGCGCCTGGACGCTCATTATAAACCGTTTGATAAAGCTCTTTATCAGATTCTTCATCAGGACGATCAATATAAGGAGGTAAAGGCATATGCCCAATACTATTTAGGATAGTAAGAACATCTCTTTCATCATCAAAGCGAATTTCAAAAAGCGTATCATGACGCGCAACCATAGTTGCTTGTACACTTTCATCTTCACCTAACACAAGCGCAGCGCCTTCTTTCGGTGATTTAGAGGCTCGAACATGAGCAAGAACGCGATGTTCATCAAGCATACGCTCAACTAACACTTCGATTTTACCACCTGACGCTTTACGCCCATAAATACGCGCAGGGATCACGCGCGTATTATTAAAAACCAGCAGATCACCGGCATTTATTTTATCTAATACATCGGTAAAAATACCGTGTGATAAAGCACCAGTCTCACCTTCTAAAGAGAGCAAACGACAACCACTGCGTTGAGGTTGTGGATAGTGAGCAATCAAAGCTTCTGGCAATTCAAATGTAAAGTCTGATACACGCATAATTAAACGACTACTTTCATAAAAAACAGGCGGACTAGTCTAGTGCTGCCAGCTTATCAGTGCAAGAAAGAAGCCCTTTTTTATTCAAAAAGCGCTATGATGCTGTGATGAATTATCTTGCTCACTTACATCTGGCCTTTAGAGCAAAAAGCTCTCTATTAGGCAATATGATGGCAGATTACGTTAAAGGCGCACCTAGCTCTAATTACAGCCAAGCTGTTATTGAGGGCATTCGTATGCATAGACGTATTGATGTGCTTACTGACACTCATCCATTAGTCAAACAAGCTCGCCTTTTATTTCCTGATGAATATCGCCGAGTTTCGCCAATTACTTTAGATGTTTTTTGGGATCATTTTCTTTCTTTAAATTGGTTGAAATTTGAACCAAATATGCCGTTGGCAGAATTTGTCACCAAGACCCGAAATATTATTGAACCTGATTTATGGCAAACACCTGAAAAATTCCAAGAGCTTAATGAGTATCTATGGTCACAATCTTGGTTAATTCGTTATGCTGATAAGGCATATATTGCTCAAACATTGAAAGGCATGGCGAGAAGAAGACCACGATTAAGCGCACTCGCAGGCTCTTATATCGTACTCGAAACTCATTACGATGAATTAAGTGAGATTTTTTGGCAGTTTTATCCACAATTGCTAGAAAGAGCACAGCATCACCAACTTGATGACTGATACATTTAACTACCATTTTGGATTTCATCTTTTTGTCATCTTGTAGGATTACATTTGATATATCAAAAAGATACTCAGTCAATTTATCATATTATTCGTAACGATTTGTTAACAAGCATAGTATTCATTTTCAAAGTTGATTAGAATGAATCGCTATACAAGGAGTCATAAATAATCCTACTTTGTTGTATTAAGTTGATAGCTACAATCTATCAAATAGATTGTTCTGTTTAACTTTATCAATAGCGATTGATTATTTATGCTGTATGCATCATTTAAAAACAGGGTACCCCCCTGAATTTACTCTAAATAGTTCAAGATAACGCTACAACTTGAAATATGACGAATAAAAACAGGGTACACATCCTGAATTTACTCTAAATAGTTCGAGGTGTAGCTAGGCGACAAGTGAATGAGTCGCTAGGAGCATACAAGAGTATGTGACTAGTGCGAATGAACGCAGTCAACAACGCTACAACTTGAAATATGACGAGTACAAACTCTTTCAATTTACAGGAGTACATTATGGTTCTGGTTACTCGCAAAGCCCCTGATTTCACAGCTGCTGCCGTTTTAGGTAATGGTGAGATTGTTAACGATTTCAACCTGCATTCATTTATCAAAGGCAAACCTGCCGTTATTTTCTTCTGGCCAATGGATTTCACTTTCGTTTGCCCTTCAGAGCTGATTGCATTTGATCACCGTTTTGACGAATTCAAAAAACGTGGCGTAGAAATCATCGGTGTTTCTATGGACTCAGAATTCGTTCATAACGCATGGCGTAAAACGCCAATTGATGATGGCGGTATTGGTGAAGTTAAATACCCAATGGTTGCTGATATCAAACATGACATTATCAAAGCTTACGGTATCGAACACCCAGAAGCTGGCGTTGCTCTGCGTGGTTCATTCCTGATTGACAAAGAAGGCGTTGTTCGTCACCAAGTCGTTAACGATCTGCCATTAGGTCGTAATATCGACGAAATGATCCGTATGGTTGATGCACTGCAATTCCACGAAGAACACGGTGAAGTTTGCCCTGCACAGTGGGAAAAAGGTCAAGAAGGTATGGGCGCATCTCCAGATGGCGTTGCTAAATACCTGAAAGCAAACTCTGGCAAACTGTAATATTTCAGTAAGCTACTATTTTTCTAAAAGCCTGTGAAAAACAGGCTTTTTTTATTTATTCAGCACTTATCTATTTATCTCTTATCAATTCTATTTATTATTACAATTTGTTATACGCAAGATTATTGTTTGTCTGCTTAAAGATGATTTTGTGATCATCACATCAAAAAAAATTCTCCTCACCAATAACCGCTCTCTATACTTATTGTTACGCAATTGTTAATTAATATTAATAACAGCGTATACACATCTATTTTTATTTGTCGTTATTCAATATAACTCACTGTTATTAATGGGGATAATAATGATTAGTATAAAAAAAACTCATCTACTGTTACTCACAGCCCTTTTTTCACATTCACTTTATGCTGCCTATGAACCCGCTGTTGAAGCGCAGCATGGAATGGTTGTCTCTTCTCAACATTTAGCCTCACAAGTTGGAAGTGATATTTTACAAAAAGGGGGAAATGCGATTGATGCCGCTGTTGCAGTTGGTTATGCACAAGCTGTCGTTAATGCCTGTTGCGGTAATATTGGTGGCGGTGGTTTTATGACAATACACCTTGCTGATGGCACAAATACCTTTATTAATTTCAGAGAAACTGCACCCGCTTCTGCGTCTAAAAATATGTATTTAGATAAAGACGGAAATTTAGTGAAAGATGCCAGTCTTTATGGCTATCTCGCCTCAGGAGTACCCGGTACAGTAAAAGGATTAAATTCCGCATTAGAGAAATACGGCACCCTTTCACGCCAAGAAGTGATGGCACCTGCGATTAAACTTGCAAGAGAAGGCTATATTTTAACGCGTGCCGATACTGATGTATTAGAAACAACAACAGAGCGCTTTAAACAAGATCCTGAGTCGGCAAAAATTTTCTTGAAACCAGATGGAACACCGTGGCAACCCGGTGATCGCCTAATTCAAACTGACTTAGCCAATACATTGGAACTCATCGCAAACCAAGGCTCTGACGCATTTTACCAAGGCGAGATCCCTAAAAAAGTTGAAGAAGCGTCGAAACAACATAATGCACTGTTAACTCAAGAAGATTTTGCTAATTTTACTATTACAGAAACCAAACCTATCACCTGTACTTACCGAGGTTATGAGTTTATTTCTGCCCCACCTCCAAGTTCAGGCGGAGTCACTATCTGCCAAACACTGAATATTTTGGAAGGTTATGATCTTAAATCGATGGGTTTTAATTCAGCGGAATATGTTCATACTCTAACGGAAGCAATGCGTCATGCTTATATGGACAGAAACACTTTTCTTGGTGATCCTCAATTTATTAACAATCCAACAGAAAAGTTACTCAGCAAAGCTTATGCCACAGAAATTCGCCAACAAATAAAACCCAACAAAGCCACACCATCAGAAAATGTACAACCCGGTATCGCGCCTCATGAAAGCCTTGAAACAACACACTACTCAGTTATAGATAAAGATGGTAACGCAGTGTCAACCACTTACACTATAAATGGTCGTTTTGGTGCTGTTGTCATCGCACCGGGAACCGGATTTTTCCTCAATAATGAGATGGATGATTTTACAACCAAAGTCGGCGAAAAAAATCTCTATGGTTTAGTACAAGGTGAGCGCAATAGCATTGCACCATTAAAACGCCCATTGTCGTCAATGAGCCCAACGATTGTGACTAAAGAAGGCAAACCTTTCCTTATTTTAGGATCACCGGGAGGTTCTCGTATTATCTCAATCACCTTACAAACCGCACTGAATATTATTGAATTTGGTATGCCACCACAAGAAGCCGTTAATAGCCCTCGTATTCACCACCAATGGTTACCAGATGAGGTTTATTATGAACAACGAGGATTATCAAAAGACACGTTAGAAAAACTCTCTGCCATGGGATATAAAATGGTAGAACAAACACCATGGGGAGCCGCTGAGCTGATTATGGTTGGACTTCCCGGAGAAGAAGGTGTGATCCCAGCTTCATCAGGTAATGATTCTGCTGTTTCTGGTGCTGTACGTGAAGGTTATCTTTATGGATCAAATGATGTGCGTCGCCCTGCGGGTAAAGCAGTGGGTTACTAACCATAAAACCAAATGATAAAACAAATGAAAGAAACCTTCTCTTAATTAGATAAGGTTTCTTTTTTTATAAAAATGATCTAGTCATGGTTTTACAATTTATTCATATTTACAGCTATTAATAATAATCAAAACTCACATTTCATTTAATCGATAATTAATATCGAATATCAATTTATTATTAAAATAATAATATCAAATAAAATAAAAGAACAAATCACCTTTAATTTAATTTCAATAATAGAATATATATAAATGGTATTTATTCTCTTTCTTAATTACAGATAAAAATAATAATCATTTAATTAAATAAAATTAATAACACTCGATGTTTTTATTTCTATGATAACAGTCACAGTATTAATTTATTAATACCCACACTATCAAAGAGGATAATAAAAATACGTAAAAAATGGAGATAACACATTGTAAACACAAATATTTAACATTTTCTTACAACGTGTCTTTTAATCATAAAAAGAGTTGAAATCTATAATCTATCTGCTAACGATACCGTTATTATATTTTTTATATAACGATAAAGCAAGTGGGTAAATAAAGAATTTATCATCACAACTTATTTCTTAATAAAATTAGTTAAGCGGAGATAAATATTAATGTCTGATACACATCATCGTCCAATATTAGATATTGGACTATCAAGACTAGAGTTTCTGCGAATATCCGGTAAAGGGCTTGCAGGGATCACAATAGCACCCGCATTGCTTTCTCTTTTAGGTTGTAAACAAGAAGAAATAGACAGCGGAATAATTCAATTAACCACAACACCTAAAGGCGTTTTAGTCACAAATAGAGCGCGTTGCACAGGATGCCACCGCTGCGAAACAGCATGTACAACATGGAATGATGGAAGCGTTGGATCATTCTTTTCACGCACAAAAATCCATCGTCATTTTTATTTTGGTGATAAAGGTATTGGCTCCGGTGGGGGGCTTTATGGCGATTTAAACTTTACAACGGATACATGTCGCCAATGTAAAGATCCTGAATGTATGAAGGTCTGCCCAGTCAAAGCTATCCGTTATCAAGAAGAGTTCGGCTGTATTGTCGTTGATACTCGTCGTTGTATTGGTTGTGCCGCCTGTACAACAGCTTGCCCGTGGATGATGGCTACCGTCAATCCACAAACTAAAAAATCCGGAAAATGCAATTTATGTGGTGAGTGTGCATCCGCGTGTCCAACAGGTGCTCTGCAAATCATTGAATGGAAAGAAATTACTATTTAATAAATCCAGACAATCACATCACTGACCCACATTTAGATTAGGAAGCAATATTATGACTAACGGCTGGACTGGAAATATTCTAAGGATCAATTTAACTACCGGTGCCATCACTCGTGAAAGCTCAAGCCAATATAAATCCTTAATTGGTGGTATGGGCTTTGGCTACAAAATTATGTACGAAGAAGTTGCCCCCGGCGTTAAACCTTTTGATGAAGAAAACAAAGTTGTCTTTGCGGTAGGTCCTTTAACTGGATCTGGCGCACCTTGTAGCTCCCGCGTCAATATCACCTCTCTTTCCACATTCACTCGTGGCAATCTCGTTGTTGATGCTCATATGGGTGGATTTTTCGCAGCATGGATGAAGTTTGCAGGCTATGACGCTCTGATTATTGAAGGTAAATCAGATAAACCTGTTTGGGTCCATATTGATGATGACCAAGTTTCTATTGAAGATGCCTCTTTCTTATGGGGTAAAGGTGTGCGTCAAACCACAGAAGAACTGTGTGCGCAAACTAGCCCTGAAGCTTGTGTCGCTACCATTGGTCCTGCGGGTGAAAACCTCGTACCTTTATCTGGCATTATTAATAGCCGCAACCACAGTGGTGGTGCAGGTGTTGGTGCCGTCTTAGGTGCTAAAAAATTAAAAGCGATTGTTGTCGAAGGTAGCCGTGGCGTTAATGTTGCTGATCGTAAAGCGTTAAAAGAGCTTAACGACTACATGATGACGCAACTCATTGGCTCTAATAACAACCACGTTGTACCAAGTACACCACAATCTTGGGCTGAATATTCAGATCCAGGTTCTCGTTGGACTGCACGTAAAGGGCTGTATTGGGGAGCGGCTGAAGGTGGCCCAATTGAAACAGGTGAAATTCCTCCTGGTGATATCAATACTGTCGGCTTCAGAACCATGAAATCCACCTTTGACTTAGGCCCAGCAGCAGAAGAATACACCGTGAAAATGGGAGGATGCCACTCTTGCCCTATCCGTTGTATGTCTCAACTCAATGTTCCACAAGCGAAAAAATTTGGTGTACCACAAACAGGTGGTAACACTTGTGTCGCTAACTTCGTTCACACAACTATTTTCCCTAATGGCCCTAAAGATATTGAGAAAAAAGGAGATGGTAACGTTGTTGGTAACCTTGTTGGTCTAAATATTTTTGATGATATGGGATTATGGTGTAACTACGGTCAACTTCATCGTGACTTCACTTATTGCTACACCCACGGCGTCTTTAAACGTGTGCTTTCAGAAGAAGAATATAACGATATTCCTTGGGATAAGCTTGAAGAAGGTAATCCAGAATTTATCAAAGACTTCTATTACCGTTTAGCGCATCGTAAAGGTGAGTTTAGCCACCTTGCTGATGGCTCTTATCTCATTGCACAGCGCTGGAATTTAGGTGAAGAGTATTGGGGTAACAAAAAAAATAAACTTTGGTCACCAATGGGCTTCCCAATTCACCACGCAAATGAAGCATCGGCTCAAGTTGGTTCTATCGTTAACTGTATGTTTAACCGCGATGCGATGACACATACCCATATCAACTATATCGGCAGTGGTTTACCCCTAAAATTGCAAAAAGAGATTGCCGGTGAACTGTTTGGCTCTGGTGATGCGTTTGATGAAACCAAAAACTATACACCAATCAATAAAGCCAAAATTGCTTATACCAAGTGGACAATTTTACGTAGTTGCTTACACGATGCCGTCACCTTGTGTAACTGGGTATGGCCAATGACGGTTTCTCCTCATAAGAGCCGTAATTATCGTGGTGACTTAGAAATGGAAGCCAAATTCTTTACGGCTATTACCGGCGAACCAACCACATCTAAAGATTTAGATTTAGCCTCAGAGCGTATTTTCACCTTACACCGCGCTTATACCGTTAAATTAATGAACACCATGGATATGCGCAATGAGCATGACCAAATCTGTTCATGGGTATTTGATAAAGATCCTGATATTCCAGTCTTTACTGAAGGTACAGACAAAATGGACAGAGAAGATATGCAACTTTCTCTCACTCTGTTCTATGAAGAAATGGGCTGGGACCCACAATTAGGTTGCCCAACAAAAGAAACTTTGGTTCGCCTTGGATTACAAGATGTTGCGGACGATTTAGCGTCTCGTGGTTTATTACCAAGTTAATGGGTAAAAGAAGGAGATCATGATGATAGAACAAAGTGCATCGGCTTCTATACCACAAGATATCGCTGATGATGCAGATATTGCTTTAGAGCAACCTGACATTTCTCGTCGCCGTTGGTTACTGCCACTATCAAAAATAGGTGTTGGACACGCTTCTAACACCTCAACGGATATTGCAGAAGAACCTGTTGCAGAGATAGCCGAATTATCTGCCGAACAACATCTCGCGAATGCGATACGTCAATGCTCAAAAGAAGGTGAACTATTAGCAATTTCAACGCTGTATGATGCACCCTATTCTCTGACTGAAGAGGATATTGTGCAGTTAGAAACTGCGTTAAAGAGTGACGAGTTTATTGATATTGCCCATTTAAGTCTCAATGGCGAGGATTATTTCTACTCTGATGAATTTATGTCAGATAACTTCGCACAACTGCAATTATTAAACCGCCACGCGGATATTTGTACAGCAATTGCAGGTGTGGTTCGTTTTGAATGCGAAACCTATCCTCGACCATTGAAGCAAAGCATGTTGATGTCTGAACCTTTTAATTACACGGCTTCAGAGATTGAAGATGCACTGACACTGATGAAAACCCACCCTGATTTTCAGGATATTCAGCAAGTTTTAGCGTCCAACGATGCCCCTTATCTCTTTAGTAATACGTTAATGAGTTACGGCAAAGCACGAGGCTTAACTGAATGGATTGAGGTAGAACAACATGAAAATCCTTAACGTTCTGTCTTATCAACAAAATTCGATGTGGGTATTACAACATCATCAGACTGAGGAGCAAAAATAATGCGTGTTTCTCGCCGTAAATTTGTAGCTGGTATGGGATCGGTCATTTTTTTCAGTGCGCCACTAGGAAGTGCGCTTGCAGCAACTGCAGAAAAAAAACCTATCCGCTATGCCATGATCCACGATGAGACGCTCTGTAATGGCTGTAATATCTGTGCCACTGCATGTCGTCGATTAAATAAAGTACCCAATGGAATGGCTCGGATGGACATTGCTCATATTCCATTAAGCCTCAAAGAAGATAACGATAAATACCATTTCTTTAGACACTCTTGCCAACAATGTGAAGATGCCCCTTGTATCTCGGTTTGTCCTACAGGTGCTTCTTGGCGTGATGAAACCAATGGCATTGTTCGTGTTAATAAAGAGAAATGCATTGGTTGTAGCTATTGTATATCGGCATGCCCATACCAAGTTCGTTATCTTAACCCTGTGACACATGTCGCTGATAAATGTGATTTTTGTCTTGAGTCTCGATTACAAAAAGGTTTCCCACCAATTTGTGTGAGCGCTTGTCCACAAAATGCCTTGTTATTTGGCAGAGAAGACAGCCCTCAAATTCAAGAATGGCTCAAAACACACGATTACTATATTTATCAACTTGATGGTGTAGGAAAACCACATCTCTATCGCCGTGTAGGGCCTCATGTTCAAGAGGAGGGTAAAGTATGAGTATCGTCAATACAATGCCAGACAGTGCTCAATTCCAAGCTGCACTAAAAGAGTATGTTTTAATCTATACGCCTGATTATTTGCCCCTCTGGCTAATTGTCGCAGGTGTATTATTTATTGGCATGCTACTGGTGCTCGCACTTCATGGTTTTTTACGTTATCACTTTGCCACACCACACGGTGAGTCGCATAAAGAAGAGAAGCTCTATCTTTACTCTAAAGCCGTGCGTTTGTGGCACTGGAGTAATGCCTCTTTATTTATTCTGTTGCTGCTTAGTGGTGGCATTAACCATTTCGCCCTACTTTCTGCTCACGATACTGCGTTATTAGTTAACGTGCATGAAATCTGCGGTTATCTGCTCTTAGTGTGCTGGTTATCCTTTGTCCTTATTAATCTCGTTGGTGGCAATGGTAAGTTTTACCGTATTGATGGCAAAAACTGGTTTCACCGCGCCTTTATGCAAACGCGTTTTTATCTCTACGGTATTATCAAAGGAGAAGATCACCCCTTCCCAGCAACACCCAATGTTAAGTTTAATCCACTGCAACAAATGGCTTATTTAGGGGTGATGTATGCATTAGTTCCATTACTTTTAATAACAGGTGTTTTACTACAAAATCCAGCATTTATTCCTGCTGATGCCGTGATGTTTAAAGCATGGTTATTAATCGCACACCAAATATTAGCTATATGTAGTGTCTTTTTTATCATTGGTCACCTTTATCTGTGTACAACAGGAAAAACACCATTCCAAACTTTTCGCAGTATGGTTGACGGTTACCATAGACACTAATTAATACATGGATTAAGGAGCTTATATGTCAGTCCCTTCAAAGGAAAATATTAGATTAACAAAAGAAGACTTACGGCAACTGCATGTCTCAACTTCGCTTTATCGTTGGTTTTTGCGTTATTTTCCTGATGGAGGTACTTACAGTGCTATCCATAGTGAGTTAATAAAACAGCATCGTACACAGTGGATAGAAAGCTTTATTCAATATATTTATTTACGTCATTTTAGTGAAGCATCCTTTGCCAAACAGGAACAAGAAGTCATGGAAAACATCTTGTTCCTGCTCGGCAATGAACAACAACAAGGTGTGACATTACAACGCCAGCCATATCACAGCACGTTGCCAACATCTGAAAATATTCAATTTGCGACCGAATGGCACCAATTAGTCTTAAAAAGTCAGCAATTAAGCACCGATCTGGCTTTATGTGGAAGTAATAATATGGTGGCTTTTTCTGGCGATGAAAATAGCATTGCCAACACAGGTTATAGCAATCAATTGATAAATACTGGTTTTGCAGGAAAGGTATGTAATACGGGTAATCAATGCCGTATTGGCAGCTTAGGAGGACGATCCCGCATTTGTAATAGTGGCAATGATGTCAAAATTTATGCCTCAGGCAATGGCGTTCATATCGCAAACAGTGGTATGCGTAATTTCATTACTGCCTCTCAAGATCGAGCAAAAATCACCAACACTGGTGATTTAGCACAAATCAATGTTACTGGAAAAAACGCTGTAGCAATCAACACAGGCGATAACTGTAAAGTCACAGTATCTGGCGATAACAGTATTTGTATATCAACAGGTAGCCTCCATCAGTTCTGCCTAGGAAAAGGCGGCAGTGCAGTAATTGCTTATCATGACGGCAATCGTACTCGCTTTAAAATCTTCTATGAAGGTGAAGATGATATTGTTGCAGGAGTTCATTATTACTTAGATGAAAACCAACGGCCCGTGGCAGAAAAACAGTATTCTACAGATCAAAATTAATGACAATCTAAGCTAAACTGCTTACTCACCCCTTAAATAAAATAGACACTATAATGTCCAAAATAGCTATTTTTTGCTATAATTGGACATTATAGTGTCTATTTTAGGCTAATAAATGAAACTCTCATTACTTACTGATCTCAATGTTAGTCGAGCCTTTGCCTCTCATTTACGAAAGTTGCGTGAAAAAGAAAAATGGTCACGCGAGCAACTTGCCGAGCGTAGTACAGTTCCTGCTTCAACTATCAAAAAGTTTGAGTTACAAGGTAAAATTTCACTACGCCAGTTACTGTTACTTTGGCAATGCCTTGATGATTTAAATAATCTTTATGCGGTTGTTGATCCTAAGAAAGTGAATAAGCCACGTATGCCAAGGACTATTGAAGAGGTGTTACAAGATGAGTTTTAAACCAATACAAAAGCTAAATGTAACACGGACGTTATCTACAGGTGATTCCGTTTTAATGGGAACATTGGTACAAAACCATAGTGGTGTATTTTTTCAATATGATGCGCATTACTTAACACAATTTGGTAATAGTTCACCTTTTAATCTACAGAATAATACGGATTTACAAATAGCCCCTAAAAAACCTCATGGTAATTTGCAAGGGCTTTTCTCGGATAGTTTGCCTGATGGATGGGGGCGCTTATTGCAAGATAGAATATTCCGCCAACATGGTATACAACCGCATGAAATTACGACGATGGACAGGTTAGCATTTGTTGGTAATAAAGGTATGGGAGGATTATCTTATTTACCAGCCTCTGACTATCAAATAGATGAACAGTTTGAAGTTGATTTGATTAATTTAGGTTTAGAAGCACAAGCTGTATTTGATGGTCAAACGGAAATTGTTTTATCTGAACTTGCTATTGTTGGTAGTTCTGGTGGCGCTAGGCCTAAAGCGTTGCTTTATTTTAAACAAGGAAATTTTAATCAATGTAAAACGTATGAAGAAGAAGGTGATGAATCATGGCTGATCAAATTTACGTCTAAAAACTTACCTCTTGGCCATGATGAAGGGCTATGTGAAGCGATCTATCTCATTCTAGCAAAAGAGTTAGAGCTAAATCCTCCACAATGGCAACTTATTAATGTTCCTAAAAACAATGACGGAAAATCTTGGTTAGCGCTAAAATGTTTTGATCGTGTCACAAATAGTTCTGGTAAATCAGGGCGTTTAATCATGCACAGTGCATGCGGATTATTAGATGCTGATTTTAGGCTACCTTCTTTGGATTACGAAGATTTAATTAAAGTAAACCGCGTACTATGCAAATCAGTTTCAGCCGGACAACTCCAGTTTAGACGAGCTATTTTTAATCTATTCGTCTCTAATCAAGATGATCACAGTAAAAACTGGTCATTTTTACAATATGATGATGGGCACTGGGAGCCGGCACCTTTTTATGATGTGACCTATAATCCCAATCCAAGAAATGAGCATATCACTTCATTTGGCGGGTATGGTAAAAAACCACCATTAAAGACAATAAAGCAGCTTGCTGAAATAGCAGGTTTTGAAAATTGGCAACAAGCACAAGCGTATATTCATCATACAGTTGATGTTATTGCTCGATTCTCATCACTTGCCAAAGAATATGATGTATCAAAATTAGTACAAACAGATATAGAAAAAACACTGGCTGACCGTTTAAAAGAGAACCAGCACTTACTTTAATTCCAACAAAAAGGGAAACTTTCGTTTCCCTTTTCACGTTTAAATCAATGTGCTTTATCGCTTATTTAGTCACTTTCGTCTGGAGTGCTTTTTTACTCTGAGAGCCTGCAACTTTATCGTAAATACCGCACACAACAATCGTCACCACTACGGGAATGAGCCATGCTAATCCCTGTTCACTTAATGGCAATTTAGTTGCCCAGTCTGGTAATAAATGTTTCAGATAGTCAGAGGCTTTTATTGCATCAAAAATACCGAAAAATAAGCTAACCGCCATTGCCGGTGCGATAATACGACTTGGATTATTCCATAAACGTAATGTGAAACTCATTAAAATAATCACAATGCAAGGCGGATAAATCATAATCAATACAGGAATAGAAAACTCAATAAGTTTGCTTAATCCTAAGTTTGATACAACGGCTGAGAATACCGCCAAGATCAACACTAATACACGATAAGAGATAGGCAAATAACGGCTAAAAAACTCTGCACATGCACACGTTAAGCCAACAGCGGTCACCATACAGGCTAAGAAAATCAGTACGGCTAAGAAGAAGCTACCAAAATTGCCGAAAGTGTACTGAACATAAGCATGTAAAATATCAGCGCCATCTTGAGCACCCGGAATAATACTGCCACTGCTAGAGCCTAATTTAAATAAACTCAAATAGATCAGAGTTAATAATACGCCAGCAATAATTCCCGCCCACATAGTATAACGTGTTAACAGTGAGGAATTATCAATACCTCGAGAGCGAGCCGCATTAACAATAACAATACCAAAAACCATAGCGCCCAATGTATCCATGGTGAGGTAACCGTTAATAAAGCCCTGAGTCAACGCCATATCACGATAAGCATCAGTAGCCGGAATAGCACCACCAGCAGGCCAAAATATTGCAGCAATACCTAATATTGCTAATGCCAGAATTTTAATCGGTGCGAGAATATGACCAACACTGTCTAGCAATTTTCCCGGATAAAGTGAAATACCAATCACAATTAAGAAATAGACAATGCTATAAATCAGTAATGACATTTCTGTATCACCCACTAAAGGAGCAATACCTACTTTAAAAGAAACCGTTGCAGTACGAGGCGTGGCGAAAAGAGGTCCCACAGCAAGATAGGCAACAATAGCTAATAATAATCCCATTGATTTACCAATAGGGGTGCTTAATGCCTCAATACCCCCACCGACTTTTGCCAATGCGACAACCGTTAAAACAGGTAAACCAACCCCGGTGATCAAAAAGCCAATTGCAGCAGTCCAAACAAATTCGCCTGATTGTAAACCCACCATTGGAGGAAAAATAATATTGCCAGCGCCAACAAATAGGGCGAATGTCATAAACCCTAATGCCAGAATATCTCTGGAAGTTAATCTATGTGCCATAAGTTTTGTTAATATATAGTTACAATAATGGTGAAATTGCGCCAATATAGCGCAACATAAAATCAACAATATCTATTTAGACTCATGCCATCATTATTTAGGATAATATCCATATATAATCATTTCATATAGAGCAATTAAGTGCTAAATAGAAAAAATCGCCGATAACTGGTCACAAGTAAAACTTTTATAATGAAAAAAGGCAATAGCTAATCCAAAAACCAGAATAATCATCTAAACTATTTTTCAGCACTAGTTATAACTGTCATATATCATCGAATATACATGATATGATTTGTGCATTTTTCCACCAATAATATTGAATATCGGTATCATTTAAAGTTAGCATTAATTAATAATATTAAAATTTAACGCTACGATATTAGTTTTCATTGATATTAAAAAGATTAAGAAAGGGATAAAAAAGCCTCTATCACCAATTAAATACAAGTGATAAAGGCTTTAAAAAAGACATACTGTTAGTGTGTTTTTTTAGCAGTAAGCAATGTTTGAGGAAGGATAAAAGAGAACGTGCTCCCAACACCGACTTTACTTTCAATATTCAATTGAGAGTGATGATGGAGCAACGATTTTTTCACAATCGCCAAACCTAACCCAGTACCACCAGAATGACGAGAGCGAGCTTTATCAACGCGATAAAAACGCTCTGTTAGACGAGTTAAATGTTCAGCGCTGATCCCCGCCCCATTATCTGAAACACTAAATAACATGCCTTGGGGGATTTTCTTCCAACTCACGTTGATTGTTGTGCCTTCTTCAGTGTGATTAATGGCGTTATACACTAAATTAGAAACTGCACTACGCAATTGCTCTTCATTACCACGAACTGCCCACTGTTCATCAATATCAAAAACAATCTGATGTTGACCTTGGCTAAGTGAGTTCGCTTCTTGTTGTAATAAAGCCAAAATAGCAGGAATATCAACAATCTTGTTTAAATCAATATGAGGAGCAGATTCAATACGAGAAAGTTGTAAGAGTTGCTGAACAAGCGTATCCATCCGTTTAGCTTGCTCTTGCATCGTGACTATCGCCTTATGCTCTGCGGGTTTTGTTACGCTATTTTCTTCCATCATTTCAAGATAACCTTGAATAACGGTTAACGGTGTTCTTAACTCGTGACTGACATTAGCAAAAAAGTCACGTCGTGAGTTTTCTAGTTTATTTTTTTCTGTCACGTCACGCGCCACCATCAAGCGCTGATCTTCGCTATATGGCATCACACGGAATTCAACAATAGAGCCATTATTTAGTGAAATGGTTAAAGGGCGACTAAAATCGCCTGCGGTAAAATAGTGCAAAAAATCAGGATAACGTAATAAGTTAAAAATATTTTGCCCGTTATCTTCAGGCCAGCGAAAGCCTAATAAATGTTGAGCTAGGCTATTACACCAAAAAATATTCCCTTCATTTGTCATCATCACAACAGCATCGGGTAAGCTTTCGGCGCCACTTCTAAAACGTTTAATTAAATCGCCTAATTCTCTGCGTCGTTTACGATTACGTTGTTGGGTCTGTCGAATGCCATAAAAAATAGGCTCCCATCCTCCTCTTCCTTCTGGAGGCAATACAGAGCGATCTAACCATAACCATTTAGATAATTTCAGCAAATTATAGGCATGCCACACAAGAGCGCTGAGAAGCGATACCACCAGCAGCCAAGGAAGATGCCCAATAAAAAGCGATAATATAAAGGCAGGTAAGCAAAATAGACATAGCCCCCAAACGAGGGCTTTCCACGATAGTCGTTCTAACACCTGACGATTACTCCCATATTGACTTAGAAACGGGCAGAGAAACGATATCCCGTTCCACGTACGGTCTGTATCATTCTGTCATGGCCATCTTCTTCAATAGCCTTACGTAAACGACGAATATGCACATCAACAGTACGGTCTTCGACATAAACATTGGTTCCCCAAACGTAGTTTAGCAGTTGTTCTCTGCTGTATACGCGTTCAGGATGAGTCATAAAAAAGTGCAGGAGTTTAAATTCGGTGGGTCCCATATCAATCGGCTTATCTTGACTTGTGACACGGTGAGAAACAGGATCAAGACCGAGTCCATTGAATTCAATAATATCTTCCGCTGACATCGGTGATAAACGCCGTAAAATCGCTTTCACTCGGGCAACAAGCTCTTTAGGTGAAAACGGTTTGATAACATAATCATCAGCTCCCGTTTCTAACCCTTGGACTTTATCTTCTTCTTCCCCTTTTGCCGTTAGCATAATAATGGGAATATCACGAGTATTACTTTCCCGCTTCATCTGTTTTATTACTTGTAAGCCTGATCCTCCGGGGATCATCCAATCTAATAAAACTAAATCAGGGTAAGGATCAATAAGAAAGCTCAATGCAGAATCATAGTCTTCTGCTTCAATGGGTTGAAAACCATTTTGTTCTAAAACAAAACAGATCATCTCTCGAATTGCGGTTTCATCTTCAACAACAAGAATACGCCTTGCCATACTCTATCCTGTGTAATGTATATAGAGGGTCAAAATGATTATGATGCAGTTTTATGACAGATTTATGACTAACCTTAACATTACTGAAATAGATCCCCGTTGTTAAGGTAAATAAATTACTTTTTGGTGAGATATCACTCAAAAAAAAGGCTTATTGTTGAGTTTTCACTAAAAAAGTAAGGTGCGCTATACTCTTCATCAGATAAAAAAGAGGGATAGCAATGCGGATTATTCACACATCAGACTGGCATTTAGGGCAATATTTTTTTACTAAGACTCGAGCTAAAGAACATCAACAGTTTCTTGATTGGTTATTAGCACAAATAAAACATTACCAAGTCGATGCACTGATTGTTGCAGGTGATATTTTTGATACTGGCTCCCCTCCAAGCTATGCCCGAGAGCTTTATAACCGTTTTGTCGTCGCTATTCGAGATACACAATGTCAGCTTGTTATTCTAGGTGGTAATCACGACTCTGTGGCGACACTAAATGAATCAAAATCACTCTTGGCGTGTTTAAATACGACGGTTATTGCCAATGTTCATACTGAAACACCACAAGCACCGCTAATTCTTCCTCAAAAAGATAGCACTCCGGGAGCATTGCTGTGTGCAATCCCTTATCTACGTCCTAGAGATATGATCAGCAGTAAAAGTGGGCAATCAGGTGCTGAAAAACAAACCGCCTTAAAAGAAGCGATTGCTGAATATTATCAAGCTCAATATCAAACAGCCCTTGAATTACGTCAGCAATTAAATGTCGATATTCCCATTATTGCAACAGGTCACCTCACCACAATTGGCGCGAGTGTGACAGATTCTGTCCGTGAAATTTATATCGGCACCTTAGAAGCCTTTTCAGCAACCCTATTTCCTGAATTTGACTATATCGCCCTTGGTCATATTCATCGTCCTCAAGTGATGAATAAGTCCGGTCATATTCGTTATAGTGGCTCCCCTATTCCTTTAAGTTTTGATGAGAGTGGGCAACAGAAAAGTGTCTGCCTTATCGATTTTGAGCAAGACAAATTAACTAACCTCACACTATTACCTATCCCTGAGTTTCAATTACTACGCACGATTAGTGGTTCATTAAAAGAGATAGCGATACAACTTGAGGATTTAAAAAAACAATACGGCGAAATAGATACCACTATTTGGTTGGATATCGAAGTTTCAACACAAGATTATCTCAGTGACATACAAACCCGTATTCAAGAGCTAACTAACGATCCGCTTTTTGATGTGATCTTATTAAGAAGAGCGAGAAAACAGCGCCAAGCATTCACTCAAAATGAAAACGAAACACTGGCCGAATTAACCGTTTATGATGTTTTTGAAAGACGCTTAGAACAACATGAGTTTGATTCAGAAGAAACTAAAACTCGTTTAACAACATTATTTAAACAAGCAGTTGAAATGGCAGAGAAAGAGGATAACGAAGCATAATGAAAATCTTAAGTCTGCGATTTAAAAATATTAACTCCTTAAAAGGCGAGTGGAAGATTAACTTTAACCAAGAGCCTTTTATCAGCAATGGATTATTTGCGATTACAGGTCCTACGGGGGCGGGGAAAACCACGCTGTTAGATGCGATTAGTTTAGCGCTTTATCACCGAACTCCACGATTAGATAAAGTCACACAATCACAAAATGAGTTAATGACACGCCACACCGCGGAGTGTTTGGCTGAAGTTGAATTTGAAGTTAAAGGTGTGGCTTATCGAGCATTTTGGGAACAACGTCGAGCTAATTATAAAGAAGATGGCAACCTTCAAGCACCGCAGGCAGAACTGGTTAAAATCAATACCACAGGAGGCGAAGACAAAATATTAGCAAGCAAGATAAGCCAAGTGAAAGAGATGATCATTAATATCACTGGTCTTGATTTTGATCGTTTCACTAAATCTATGTTGCTTTCCCAAGGGCAATTTGCGGCTTTTTTAAATGCAGATGATAAATCTCGCGCTGAATTACTCGAAGAACTCACTGGCACAGATATTTATCGTCATATTTCTCAGTCTATCTTTAAACATTGGCGAGAAGAAGAACAAGCATTAAAAACACTAAAACAGCAAGCCGAAACGATGGCGTTATTAGATGAAAATGCTCGCCAAGCTCTATTAACTGAACAAACGGATCTTTTTGCCAAAGAGAGTTTATTACAAAAAGAACAACAGGAATATCAAGCAGCAAAACAGTGGCAAGAAAAAGAAATAGAACTCAATAAAAATAAAGCATTAGCACAAAATGAGGTTAATTTAGCACAGGAAGCATTAGTTTCTGCTAAACCTGATATTCAACGTCTTGAAAATAGTGAACCAGCAGAAAAAATTCGCCCAATTTACGATGAAAAAAATCGTCTATTAAAAGAACAAACCTATATTGAGTCACAACTCTCAACACTAACAGCGGAAAAACAGCTTATTGAACAACAGAGCCAACCTATTAATCAGCATTTAGTCGAGGCTCGAAATACATTTAAACAACACGATGAGAAAAAACAGCAAACCTTGCAGCTTATACGTGAAAAAGTCGCGCCATTGGATAATCAGTTAATCTTGCTACAACAAGATATTTCAGTAAAAACACAGCAAAAAAATACGCTAGAAAAAACGCAATCAGAATATCTGGAAAAAATACAGTTAACAGAAGCCAAATTAGCGGGATCACAAAAGCAATTTAATGAATTAAATGAATATTTAAATCAGCATACCGCTCATGCTCAACTTGCTGAAAACTTACCGTTATGGCAGCGTTATTTTGAGCAATATGATGAAATTACAGAGAAATATCGAATTAGTCAGAAAAGTGAAAAAGCAGAACAAGAAAAAGAATGCTTACTTAAACTCGAATTAGAAAAAGCGACGAAAACGCTAGAAGCTCAACAGCACACGCTTAATTTACAGCAACAACAATTAAGCGAATTACAAACGCAACTTGAGCAACAAAATAAAGCGGATGCTATTGCAGATATTCCTCATCGTTCACAACAAATTTCACAACAAAGAAATGCTCTCACAAAACTAATGGGAGTACAGGCTCAATTACAGCGCGCTATAAAAACTGAACATCAGTACCAACAAACGCAGTCAGACAATCAGCAAAAAATAGCCATGCTGACTGAAAATATTCACAAAAATGACACTGTTTTAAAAGAGAAAGAACAACACCTTAAAGACTTAAACGATAATTATCTGCTAATAAGGAAGTTAGCGGAATATGAAGAAGAGAGACAACGTTTAGTTAAAGACAACCCATGTCCTGTTTGTGGTTCAACCGAGCATCCTTATGTTGAAAAATATAAAGAAATTCAAACGGATGAAACAAAATCACGTTTAGATAACTTAACACAGCAAGTGCATACATTAACAATAACGTTAGTGGAACAAAAAACACAGTGTGCTAGTTTTGAAGTTCAAAACGAAAAATTAAGTCGCGATCTTGAGCAGCTAACACAAGATATTGCGTCATTAAAACAGCAATGGCAGATTTTAGCTCAAACTTACGCATTACCAGATGTTGACTGTGAAGAAACGGCTTTAACTCAATTAGATTCAGCCCTTGAGAAAGAAGATAATTTACTGACACAAAAACGAATTAGTTATCAACAATTAGAAGTCAAAATTCAGCAAGAATACAAGTTGCTATCTGATGCCAAAGAACAATTTAATCAACAACAGCAAGCGATCCTTCATCAACAAAATGAATTTGCGCAACAACAGAAAGAAGTTTCCAATAAACAACAACAAACAGCGCAATATCTTCAACAACAAGCCCTATTAACGCAGGATCTGCAATCTCTAGTCAAACAACAAGGTTATGAATTACAAGAGTTTGAAGACAAAATTCAATGGCTTACTGCGCGTAAAAAAGAGAGCCAACAATATCAATCAACCTTAAAAACACATCACGAATTACAACAAACAATCCGCGAATTGTTATTAACGCAGGAAGAGAGAAAACGCTATTTATCTGAAACGCAAAAAGAACTTGATGCTGTTTTGATCCAGTTACAAAAACTGCATCAGCAACAAGAACAACTAAAAGCACAACGCCACGCTTTATTCGGGATACAAACCACCGAAGATGCACGTAATGAGTTAGATAAACAGAGTCAGTTGTTACAAAAGCAAATTGAGCAATATAGCGAAGAGAAAAACCGACTCGAAGTCCGTTTAAATCAGCTTATTGGTCAATATCAGGAAAATGAAAAATCGCGACAACGGTTGCAAACACGCTCACAAGACATTATTGAACAATATCAATATGCGTTAAAAAATAGCCCGTTTACTGACGAAAATGCATTTTTAGCCTCTCTGTTATCCGTCGAGGAAAGAAATCGCTTACAAGAGCAACAAAAACAACGGCTTGATAAGTTGTTGCAAGAGAAAACACGTCTAGATACACAAGAAAAGGCATATCAACAACACTTGCTACAACAACCTTTATTATCAACTGAGCAAAATATTGAACAAATCACGGCACATTTATTGGCACTAGAAACACAGCTAGTGCATACACAAGAAACCAAGTTTCGTCTTCAAGAGCAACTGCGTACAGATGAAGAAAAACGTAAAGAACAACAAACCTTGCTCGACAAAATAACGAAACAGCAATCTCAGTTTGATGATTGGAGCTATTTAAATGAATTGGTGGGATCTGCATCAGGAGATAAATTCAGCCGTTTTGCCCAAGGCTTAACGCTTGATCATCTAATTTATTTGGCCAATCGTCGTTTAGAAAAGCTTCATGGACGTTATTTCTTGCAACGCAAAACACCAGCAAGCCTTGAACTACAAATTGCCGATACATGGCAAGCTGATGCTTTGCGGGATACTCGCACGCTCTCTGGTGGTGAAAGTTTCTTAGTCAGTTTATCGCTCGCTTTAGCGCTGTCGGATTTGGTCAGTAACAAAACACAAATCGAATCACTCTTTCTAGATGAAGGCTTTGGCACATTAGATCCTGACACCTTAGATATTGCATTAGATGCTCTCGATAGCCTTAATGCATCTGGAAAAATTATTGGTGTAATTAGTCACGTAGAAGCAATGAAAGAGCGCATTCCAGTGCAAATTAAAGTGAAGAAAGCCGGAGGCGTTGGCATTAGCCAGCTTGCTCCTGAGTTTAGATATGTAGATAAACAGAATTTAAATCAAGTAGTTAAAAACTAGGTCGAATATTTTGACGTAGCTGATTAAATTTTTTATATATCAATAAATCACGACTAAGCCCTATAGTATATCCATAGATTAGCCCAAGCTAAGACACGCTTTAAGCGCTTAAATTTATCAAGGAGACAATCATGTCTAACGCATTTACTGATTTAATGAAAAAACGTAGAACAATTTATCATTTAGGTAATCAACTTCCAATTAGCGAAGACAGAGTCACTGCAGTTATTAAAGAAGCGGTTAAAGAAAGCCCTACAGCATTTAACTCACAAACATCTCGTGTTGTGGTTCTGTTTGGTGAACAACACCAAAAACTATGGGGTATCGTGAAAAATACCCTGAAAAAATTAGTCCCCGCAGAAGCGTTTAGCGCAACTGAAGCTAAAATTGATAGCTTTGCAGCAGGCGCTGGTTCAATTCTGTATTTTGAAGACACCGATATTGTAAAAGGTCTTCAAGAGCAATTCCCACTGTATGCGGATAACTTCCCTGTATGGTCAGAACAAGCAAGTGGTATGGCGCAACTTTCTGTTTGGACTGCATTAGCCGCAGAGAACGTAGGTGCTTCATTACAACACTACAACCCAATTATTGATGACGAAGTTCATGCAACTTGGGATCTGCCAAAAACATGGAAATTAAGAGCGCAAATGGTCTTTGGTTCAATTGAACAAGAGGCTGGCGAAAAGAATTATATGGAAGATGATGCACGCTTTAAAATCTTCAAATAAGAGTTAGAACAGACATCTGACAAAAGACCCTAGCAATAAGTAATACCCTCTTTCTTTACTTTCATTCCTTGCCCACAGCCACTGTGGGCTTTTTTTTATTACATATCCATAAAAAAAGAGTGGTGACCTTATGCCACCACTCTTTTATTACTTAATCAGTTTCAGATCAGCCTTTCGCTGTTTTTTCTGAGCATCATAGAAATTTTCATGGGAACCGATATGCAGTAAATACAGTTCAACTTTGTTGGCGACCCATGAATAGCCGAGTAGTACAGTCAGCTCATTAAGCCTAAATTTGTGTACTCTGAGATAAGCAAGATCGCCTTTTTTCTGTTCACCAATCAATGGATTATCAATTATTTGATCAATTTCATCTTCAATAATTTTCACATCTGATTCAGGCAACTTTTTCATTGCCTTTTCAAATCGAGCTGACTGATAAACATCAATCTCTTTTTGTGGTTCGGACATATCGAGAAACCTTTTTGTTTTCGACTTCCGCCTGTGCCAGTAACAATTCTTCGATAAAGCTATATGGCAGATCAGGGTTATCTTCAGCTATACGCCCTATTTTAGCCCAGTGTTCAATTTGTTTAGGAACACTTCTGCTTTTCGCTTCCGCATGAATTTTAGCATCAGACACAAAGTCTTCATCTAATCTTACGGAAATAGCCATTACTTACACTCCAAGCCTCACGGCAGTTATAACTTTAGAACTTGATAACATTAAAACGTTATAAGTTTAGATCTTTATAATGACGACAAAATGCAATCTTTTGTCGCAAAATAACACAATACACCACAAACTACCCATTGTAAAGGCGTTAACTCTTATGTTTATTCCCACATATTGGTGAATAAAAAACATAAAAAAAGAGCAAAGTGCGTAATGAATACAAAGGTAGGGATGGACCCTTTGTGTTCAACACTTTGCTCTCTTTATTTATTTACGCACCTCCCATAAGAGGTGCGATTTTCACAAGGCGTATGAAAATACGTTATTTACGTGTGATGTTATTCGCTTTTGGTTGAGCAACAGGAGATTGCTCAGCAAAGTATTTCACGACTGCATCAACATCTGGCACGCTGTAAACTGGATCTTTACCTTCTTTCAGTACAGAGAAGTTACTACCACCCGTTGCTAAGTATTCGTTAGCCACAACACGGTAATTCGCTTTCATATCTACTGGTTTGCCATCAATTTTCATTGATTCAACGATAACACGGTTACCATTAGATGCTTTGCTATCCCATGTGTACTGGAAGTTACCTGAAATCGCTAACACTTGTGGACGTGAACGATCCCATTGTTGCTCTAACAGGCGTTTGATTTGCTCACCTGTTAATGTTTGAGTTAACAGTACGTTAGAGAATGGCTGTACAGTGTAGATTGCGTTATAAGAAACATCGCCACCTGTCATATCAGCACGAATACCACCGCTGTTCATAAATGCGATTTGTGCGCCACCCATATCTTTTGGTTTTGCAGTGTATAAATGCGCATCAGCAATCACTTGACCCAGTGCAGACTCACCCGCATCGTTAGTTTGCTTAGTTAAATTACCTTCTAACTTACCGATAATACGGTTAGCTAATGGGGTTGCGATTTTTTCGTAAGCTTCTAACAGTTTGGTAACGGCTGGATCTTTTTCATATTTGCGGTTATCAACCCAAATATTACGTGCTTCAACATCAACAACATCTTTTGTTGTTTTGTCTAATTTCAGGTCGATACGCGTTAACATTGCACCGTTTGATTGCGCTGATGTTACTGAACGTCCGTTAATTGTACAGTTGTAAGCTTGGTGAGTGTGACCTGTTACAACGAAATCAATCGCTGGATCTAATTGCTCAACAACACCCAGAACTTTGCCCGTAATACCATTACATGCGTTGATATTCACAGGACCACCGTCACGACGTTGTGCAGCGCCTTCGTGAATTAATACACCAATCGCTTGAACACCTTGTGCTTTTAACTGAGGCACTAATGCATTGATGGTTTTTGCTTCGTTATGGAAGCTTAAACCTTCAGTACCTTTAGGCGTTACGATTGCAGCAGTACCTTCTAGAGTGACACCAATAAAGGCAACAGGGATACCGTTAAATTCTTTGATAACATATTCAGGGAATAACGTTTTGCCTGTTTCATTAACAGTTACGTTTGCTGATAAGTATTGGAAATCAGCCCCTTTAAATTCAGTTGGACCTTGGCAACCTGTCACTGGATGGCAGCCACCGTTTTGCTTACGCAGTAACTCGCCCATGCCTTTATCAAATTCGTGGTTACCCACAGAAGTTGCTTCTAAGCCTGCTAATGATAATGCTTCGATAGAAGGCTCATCATGGAACATTGAAGATAACAGAGGGCTTGCACCGACCATGTCACCCGCGGCAACAACGATGTTGTTCGGGTTATCTTTCTTCATTTCTTTGATTAATGTTGCCATATGCTCGATGCCACCAGGTTTGTTTGGACCTGGCGCTTTTAGCGCACCGTGGAAGTCGTTCATTGCGATAACACGCACATCAACAACATTAGCTTCGTCGTAGTTCTTTGCACAACCCGCTAATAAGACAGAGCTTACCGCTAGTGCAACGAGTTTATATTTATGGTTCATTTAAAATTTATCCCTAAGATCAAAATTCACGTTTCGGACAATCAATTACTTCGAAATCTTTGCTATAACAGATATAGAATTCATCTCGATTAATTTGAATTTCTTTATCCTTCAGTGATGGATTGTGTTCTTTTAAGAACTTAATCAATGCACTGTTTGAAGGACGGCCTTCTGGTAATACTAACGCTTCATACAACTCTTTTTGTTTACCAAAGAATGCATCTGGTGTATCAAAAGCACACACACCATGTTTTTCCCACTCACCTTGCAGTAAGTCGATACCCGGAGAATCACACAGATAAGGTTTGATAGCAGAGTATTCTAAAGGTGGTAAATCGCCTTTACATAGACGAGGATGCTTGCGTATGTCTTTCCAATCACGGCACTCTTCCCATGATTTACCATCACAGGTTTCAGCCCACAGCCCATGAACTATCCAGCCAAATTTGTTATCAGAGAAACACTGGATTTCAAATTTATCGTACTCACGTTTTGCACGATCTTTTTCATTATCGTTATTTAAACGTTTAATGTTATTACTTTTATAATCACAAAAAGCCGGTGAGTAGTTAATCGCTAACTTAAAGTAATCTGTCGATGCTGTGCTATTTTGGCCATAGCGATCATTAGAAGCAATGTAGTCGTAAGGTGCTGTTGGCGCATCAGGCAAAATACAAGATACGCCTTCAACTAATTTAGCTTGAGGTTTTAATGGTTCTGTAATTTCAGGTGCTTGCGTTGCACATCCTGCTAGCACTAAAGCAAAAGCTGCAGGTAATAGCTTCATAAAGCGCATAAAATCCCCTTAAAGAGCAATAAGTTTTACTCTCTTGGTTCAAAAAGGTAAGAAAAACCTGCCCTGAATGGGCAGGCTTAATAGCTTATTTCTTCTCAGTTAAATCAATTTTGTAAATTGCAAAACCGATTTCATCATTTTCCACAAAGGTCATTGGATATTGAGAGAAATCTTTAATAAATGCAGCCGCTTTTTCACTTGGAGAAGTTTCAAAACGTACATCTAATGCTTTGTCAGTCTTAATAGGTAAGAATGACCAGTTGTTAGCTGCTTTAGTTGCAACTTCGCCTTTTTCTTTCGTTTGTTTAGCAATGTAAGAAGCTAAGATTGCACGGTTTTCATCTGGAGATGCAAACGCAATATTGGCTTCACCAGTACCTGCAAACTTACCGCCGTATCCACGATAGTTATTGGTTGCGATCAGGAATGTTGCTTTAGGATCGATTGGTTTGCCTTCATAAGTCACTTCTTTGATACGGTTCGCATCTTTATTAACGACTTGGCAATCAACGTCATATTTAGCTGGTTGAGTTAAGTCAACTTTATAGTTCACACCACTAATAGTGTCGAAGTTATAAGTACGGAAACCATCCCAGTTGATCAGTTCTTGTGGTTTAGTTGAGTTAGGATCAACTTGGTTCCACATACCTGCTGAACATTCTAACCACTCAACAACATCAGCACCGGTCGCTTTAACAACCACTAATGTGTTTGGATACAGATATAAGTCTGCCGCGTTACGGAATGTTAAGTCACCTTTTTCAACTTCGACGAAGTCTGCTGGTGCATTTTTACGACCACCCGCTTTAAATGGCGCAGCTGCACCTAATACTGGTAAACCGTCTAAGTTCGGATCACCTTGAATAAAGTGTTTGGTGTAATCAACTTGTGCATCATTCACGATTTGTACAGTTGGATCGCTTTGTACTAATGCTAAGAAGCTGTACATGTTGGCAGAAGCTTTACCAATGTGTTTACCCACGAAATCACGGGTGCCTTGGTGTGCTTTTTCGATGATTTGCGCTAACTCAGCATCACGTTCAACTAATGCTTTTTTGTTTGCTTTATCAAAGATAGGACGCGCTTCACCTGTTGCTTGTGTCATCACCCATTTACCGCTGTCGTTGTTGATAACCATATCAACGACACCTAAGTGATCACCCCATTGGCCAGGCATAACTGCAGGAACGCCATTTACAGTACCTTTAGCAACATCAACACCTTTAATGCCTTCAAATTCTTTGCTTGGGAATACGCCATGAGCGTGACCAAACATGATTGCATTGATGCCTTCAACTTCACTTAAATAATAAACAGAGTTTTCAGCCATTGCTTTGTACGGCTCTGACGCAAAACCAGAGTGAGGAATAGCCACAATCAGGTCAGCACCCTCTTTTTTCATTTGAGGGACGAATTTTTTCGCTGTTTCTGTAATATCGTTTACAACGACCTTACCATCCAGATTGGCTTTATCCCAGATTAAGATCTGTGGTGGAACGAAGCCGATATAACCAATCTTGATAGTGTGTTCTTTACCATCACGATCTTTTACTGGTGTATCAACAATGATATAAGGTGTGAAATAGTTTTTGCCTGTTTTCGCATCCATCACGTTGGCGTTGATGTAAGGGAATTTAGCACCGGCAATGGCTTTTTTCAGGTAATCTAAACCATAGTTAAATTCATGGTTACCAAAGTTACCTACTGTGTAGCCCATGGTGTTCATCAGCTGGTGAGCTGGATGAGATTCGCCTTTTTCTAAGCCTTTAGCTGCTTGATAGTCAGCCAGCGGGCTACCTTGGATCAAGTCGCCGTTATCAACTAAAATCGCATTGGTTGCTTCAGCTTTTGCTGCTTTAATTAAATTAGCAGTACGGACATAACCAAACTGTTCTGTTGGTTTGTCTTTGAAGTAGTCAAAGTCGATTAAGTTACTGTGAACATCAGACGTCTCCATAATACGAAGATCGACTGTCGCAGCATTCACGTTGAATGCGACAAACATTGCTAATGTTGAAATTTTCAACACATTCTTAACCATTACACACCCCTTATATATTGGTTAACAGGAGAGCGAAATCGCTCTCCTTTGGTTACTTCTATCAAACGGTAATGCTTTTGTCAGGACTAGAAGTACAGACGCATACCAGTTTCGAAGATATATTGTTTTTTATCTTCATATTTCGGGTTTTCGCTACGTGCATCATCATATGCAACTTCAGCGAATAAACGTAAGTTGTTGTATTTAGATACAGCAAAACGTTTATCTACACCCATAGTATAGGTTTCTTTTTTGTAGTTGAATGTATTGGCATCGCCATCACGCAGGTAGTAACCCGCATACATACCACTTTCGATACGATCCCAGTGCCATTTCACACCAACACCATATAAATCTGCTTTCCAGTCGCCTTTAACAGAGTTCCAGCCACGAGGAGCTTGGTCTGAATACAGTGCTAAACCTGGGTTTTTACCACGAGATTGACCATAGTCTAAACCGATAGAGAATTCACGACCTGGGAAGAAGTATTCAGCACCAAAAGCTAAAATACTGTTTTCAGGTGTTTTATCTTTATTTGGTCCAGTATTGTTTGCTTCACCTTTAGCTGCTGAATAACCCGCATCAAACTCTAAGCCGAAAGTTGATTTATAGAAACCAACTAATGAGTAAGCACGAGTGATATCACCTGCAACACGACGACCATCATCACCTGTTTTACCAGTTACAGTACCAGCTAATTTAAAGCCTTCGTAACGGTTAGTTTCTAAGAAAATAGTTTGTGGTAAACGGGTCATAAAGTTATTTTTACCGACACCGTTGGTATTTACATATTTACCATTAACACTAGTTTCACCACCAGAATAACCTACTGAGCGACCTAATACATCGCTAAAGTAGAACACACCAGTGTTACCATAGCCGTAGCTTGATTTTTTCACCCAGTCGATTGGAATATAAGTACGACCAAACTGGATTTGACCATAATCACGGTGAGAGAAACCGACATAACCCACACGGTTGTACATTTCAAAGTTTGATTTAGGGTTGTCACTGTTTGTTTTTTGAGTGTCTGAACCCCACTCTAATTTACCAAATACTTTGATATCGTTAGTCAGTTCATGCGAGCCAAAGAAACCGATACGGCTACCATCATCCGTCATTTTCATTTCGTGATTTTGGCTAGTCACTTGTGTTTTTAAACGGAACTGACCATTTACATCAAAACGTGTACCTTTATCGTTATACACGTTTACCGCGTTTGCCGATCCAGAAAGAACCAACAAACCAACCAGTGCTGCTAGAGGCTTCAAGCTTTTCATGATTAAAATACCCATCTATTTTCTATAGTTTTATGACTTTCTTTAAGGTCAAAAATAATACCGCCGTATATAGTTGACCTGAGATTCAGACAAAAGATCTCTGCCACGAATTTCGAAAAAGAAAATCGCTCTCACAATTGATAATTTTTATAGCTACTAATTATGACTCTACAAAATCTTCTTAAAGGTTTTAATTTCCTTGACACAGACGTAATCACCAATAAGACACAAAAATAATATCCTCATTATATTTAAATAAGGGCATTGCTTTTATTTCTGTTAGGAAAAGAAATAGGTTGTTGAGTTTTCGAAGGCATGTTACTCAAAAAAAAGCCCTGCTTTCGTGATGTAGCCCACAATTACACCAATGTGCATTTTCATGGTTACATGCCCAAGTGATAGGTATCACAATTAAAGGTAAAGATACGTGTTTTTTGAACTTAATCAACTTTTAAAAAATAGCATTTTTAGATTTTTCTTTTATATTTCATTTCTTTATAAGACTCTTTTTTTTGCTAATAAAAAATTTATCCCCCTATTTAATATATTTAAAAGGAAGTATTAATTTTAACCACTAAATAAATAACACTAAAGATTTAAATATTGTTATTCCTAATTAATAATTTTTTATCTTTATATTTATTTCTTATTTAAATAAAGGCAAAGTCGAATTTAAATACAATTTAACTAGTGGTAACGAGTAACACGCCATCATAAAAAGAATAATTATCTGTAAATATTAAAAAGAGGAGCACAAGAATGCTATTCAATCACAATATCTAATCAATACGTACAAGTAACAACAAAACCTAATGAAACATTATAAAATCTAAACTATTACAATGGTTAATATAAAAAGCCCAATTGTGCTCTTTTAACAATATTTGAAAAAAAAAGATCAATATTTGTGATCTTAATCACTTCGTTCAGTGTGAAAAACTCACCCCTATATTTTCCTTATTTTGTGATAATAATCACAATAGAGCGTCAAGAATATTTTTGTTTTGTAAATTAATGCAGGGATAAATCTGAAAGTGATTTCAGTTTGTAAACAAAAAACAGTGTGGAAATAAAATCTTGTGATTATTGTCACATAATGACTTGTGCTAAAAATCATGTTATTTCATTATCAATATTCTTAATCAATTTAATTTAAATAAGAATAATACGCATTATCATAGAGTAGATTTACTAATTATTCGTTTCAGCTTTTTTTATCTTTTTATTCAATAACACCATATAGATTTTCTTTTAAGGGATATTACCTTTTAGATACCCTAAACATTCAGTATCATATTGCGGTAAATAATGATTAAGGGGAATGTCAGATGCTGTGGTTTAAAAATATTTTGGTCTATCGCTTAAATAAAGAGATAGCGCTGTCAATGGATGAGTTAGAACAACAGCTTGCTTCATTGGCATTCACACCTTGTAGCAGCCAAGATATGACCAAAACAGGTTGGGTTTCGCCAATGGGTGATCGCGGTGAAGCGCTTATCCATGTTGCTGGCAAGCAAGTGATGATCTGCGCCCGAAAAGAAGACAAAATCCTACCTGCCACTGTAATTAAAAATGCCTTACAAGATAAAGTTGAAAAGCTTGAAGGTGAACAAGGGCGCAAACTGAAAAAAACAGAGAAAGCGACTCTAAAAGATGAAGTTGTGCATACTTTGCTTCCTCGGGCTTTTAGTAAATTTTCACAAACGTTTATTTGGCTCGATTTAGAAAAACAACTCGTTATTGTTGATTCAGGCAGCGCAAAACGTGCCGAAGACAATCTAGCATTATTACGTAAAACCTTAGGTTCGTTACCGGTTGTTCCTTTGAACTTTAATGAATCCGTTGAATTAAAAATGACGGAGTGGGTACGCTCTGGAGAACTCCCTGCTGGTTTTACCTTGATGGATGAAGCAGAACTAAAAGCGGTACTAGATGAAGGTGGCGTGATTCGTTGTAAGAAACAAGAATTAGTTTCTGATGAAATTGCGACACATATAGAAGCGGGTAAATTTGTTACCAAACTCTCTGTAGATTGGGAAGATCGCCTGCAATTTATGCTTTGTGATGACGGTTCTATCAAACGCATTAAATTTAGTGAAACTTTGCGTGAGCAAAATGATGATATCGATAAAGCCGATTTTGCCCAACGTTTTGATGCCGACTTTATTTTAATGACCGGTGAACTCAGCGCTTTAATTGAACGCGTCACCGAAGTCTTAGGTGGCGAAGCAGAGTAATAATGTTATTCAAGAAAACAGCCTATCATTCTCATGTATAGGCTGTTTTTTATTTAATGAAAAATAAAGATTATTTTTGAATTAAATAACGAATAGTCGGACCATCTTGTTGAATATCTAACACGGTATAACCGTAGTTTTTAGCATCAAGTGGAATATTGTTGATTGATTGAGGGCAATCACTGACCACTTCTAAAATCTCGCCTTTTTTCAGTGATGGCATAGCTTCAAGCGTTGCCACCGCAGGGTAAGGACAAGGTTCACCGACCATATCTAGACGATAATCAGGAATAATGGTGTCTTTCTGGCTCATGCGATTTCCTTATTAATCTGGGTTGAAATAGAGTGTGCTTGTTGTGCTTTTTTACGGAAGAAATGTTTCTCCCACCAAAGCAGCAACACAAATGACAGACCCAACATCAGATATGTCACACCTAATCCACCTACTGGTCCAAAAGTATCAAGTAAATTAATTTTGTCATAATCGGTCGCTAAGATGGCTGAAAAATCATCCCAGTAATAAGCGAGTAACGTCGAACCAATGACATTACCTAATCCTACCCACCAAAAATGAATTTGCCCTTCAACAGCGCGATACATCCAGCCGGTTTCACAACCGCCCGCAAGCACAATACCAAAACCAAACAATAAACCACCCACAACCGCATTAGGTCCCGCCCACATAATTTTAGGTGATGCACCTAATTGGACATAGCTAAAGATCCCAATGGCACTCACCGCCATACCGATGATAATCGCTTTTGCCATATGGGTTCTGCCTGTTATCCATAAGTCACGGAAAGCAGAAGTAAAACAGATTTGCGCACGTTCAATTAAAATACCAAAACCAATACCGCCTAGCATGGCGAAGCCCAGTTTTGGTGAATCAAACAGAATAATTAAAGACCACGCAATCATGGCAAAAAAGATAACCATTCCCAATCTAAAGCGACGTTTCGCACGTTGTTTATCTTGAGTAATAGGTGAAGCTTGGCTGACTTTTTGCAGTTTTACTGGAATACGGAACAGAGGCATCAATGATAACTTGGCACCAAAGTAAGAACCGATTGCCGTTGCAACGGCAAAGAACCATGCATGTAAAGAGAACTGAGGAATACCCGTAAAGAAGGCAGCAAGGTTACAACCCATTGCTAGACGAGCACCAAAACCTGCGATGATCCCACCTAGAACAGCTTGAAGAATACGAATTTTATGTTGAGGATGACGAAGTTTGACGTTGTTGGCCCAAAGAGCTGCCATAATACAACCGCCAAACATCCCGATAATCATCACACCATCAATACGCGTTAATGGCGTACCTTCAAGACCGATAATTTTAAAGTAACCCCATTCTTCAGGGTGAGCGCCAAACCATTGCATAACGTGACCACCCCAGCGAGTAAACTCACCAGTGACAGCCCAAAAAGTACCCGTTAAACCAAAATAGTAAGTTGATAAAATACCTGCCGCAATGACTGCTGGAAGAGGCTTCCAAAAACGGATCAGGTATTGAGATTTAAATTCTGACCAAGACATGTTTTTTCCTAGAGCTTACCTCTACGAGAGACACTCTCCACGCAGTAGGATGAGGCGAACATGTTACTCCGATAATTTTTTTATCAAAGAGTCAGTATTCAGATAAATGAGAGAAATTTGCGTTATAACAATTTTTTTGTAACAACTGGGTAACGTCTTCCACTTATCAATCGCTTTATTTTTTGATTAGTAAGTGGAAGATAAAAACTTAGCAGATACGAGGTAATGGCTCGTTATAAGGTAGGTCAAGAATACGGCTAGTTCCAAAAATACCCGTTAAACGAATATAGTTATCGGTTGTAACTTCACCAATCGTACAAGCGTCTTTCCCTAAATCATGTTGATGTAGAGTTTCAAGCACTTGGGCTTCTGCTTCTGGTGATACCACTAAAACAATTTTTCCTTCGTTAGCGAAATTCAGCGCTTCAAGCCCTAATAATTCACAAACGCCACGAACAGATTGTTTCATAGGTAATTTACTTTCATGCACATTCATACCGCAACCACTGGCTTGAGCAAATTCATGTAAAATTGCTGTCACTCCGCCTCGTGTTGCATCACGTAATGCACGAATGCCTTTAAGTTGACGTAAAGGCGCAATCATTGGCTCCAGAACAGCACAATCACTTTGCAGATCGGCTTCTAATCCTAAATTTTCACGCAGATTCAGGATTGTTGCACCGTGATCGCCAATCGTGCCGCTCACTAAGATCTTATCGCCAGCTTTGATATTACTTGCCGCCCAATTAATTGTCGTTGGAATAACCCCAATACCCGCAGTATTGATAAAGATCTTATCCGCAGCACCACGAGGAACCACTTTTGTATCCCCCGTAACAATTTGTATTCCTGCTTGTGCTGCTGCTTTCGCCATCGCCATAACAAGGGTTTCGAGGGTTTCAAAGGGAAGCCCTTCTTCAAGAATAAAACCACATGAAAGATAACGAGGAACCGCACCACCAACAGAAAGATCGTTAGCCGTACCGCAGACCGATAATTTACCAATATTTCCACCAGGAAAGATTATCGGATCGATAACATAGCTATCTGTACTAAATGCAAGACGATCACCAAGCGTGGTTAATTCATTTAACGCGATCCGCGCTTGGTCTTCTTTTTCATTTAATAATGGATTATCGAACGCTTTTAAAAACAGTCCTTCGATAAGTTGTTGCATACCTTGCCCACCATTTCCTTGGGCTAAGGTGATTTCATCAGGTTGTTTCATATATTACCTTCACGGCGATACTGATAATAAGCCGCACATGCACCTTCAGATGATACCATCAAGGCACCCAATGCCGTTTCTGGTGTACAACTTTTACCAAAGAGTGGGCAATCGGAAGGTTTGCATCGTCCTGTTAATACATCGCCACAGCGAGATTGCGGATTATCTGCCACTTTCTGCGGTGCGGGAGTAAAACGTCGTTCAGCATCAAACTCAGAATAAGCAGGTGTTAATTGAATACCTGACATTGGGATTTCACCCAATCCACGCCATTCGCTGGTTTCTTTTAACATAAACACTTCGCTAAGTGCTTTTTGAGCCAACTTATTACCTTCATTCGGTACAATGCGACTATATTGATTTTCAATACTTAAAACATAATCTGCATTTTCTGCTTTTGCTTTAAGTTGTTTAATGACCATCAGTATAGCTTGCAATAAGTCTAATGGTTCAAATCCTGTCACCACAAAAGGCTTTTCAAATTCGTCACATAGCGGTTGATATGGCGTACAGCCAATCACCATACTCACATGCCCCGGAGCAATAAAGCCGTCAATGCGAACATCCTCTTGTTCTAGTAAACAACGCAACGTCGGCACGATAGTAATATGCTGACAAAACAGAGAGAAGTTTTTAAGCCCGCGCAATTTCGCTTGTTGTAGCGTCATTGCCGTACTTGGCATCGTTGTTTCAAAACCTAAACCAAAGAAGACAACTTGTTTATCTGGGTTATCTTGGGCAATTTTGAGTGAGTCGAGCGGGGAATAGACAATACGAATATCACTGCCACGACGACGCGCATCAAGCATGGAGCCATTACGACCCGGTACTCGCATTGCATCACCAAAAGTACAGAAAATCACATCTGGACGGGCTGCGATTTCTAAACATGCATCAATTCGCCCCATCGGCAATACACAAACAGGACAACCGGGTCCATGAACAAATTCAATTTCTTCTGGTAGTAAGCGGTCTAGACCAAATTTAAAAATGGCATGTGTATGCCCACCACACACTTCCATAATTTGTAATGGACGTTTAATTGGATGAGGCCATTGTGAAATTGTTTCACGGATTTGAACTAGTAAGGCTTTCGCAAGTTCGGGATCACGAAATTCATCAACGTACTGCATCATCAGCCTCTTCGAGGGTTACACCATACACATGCTGTAATGCATCAAGGGTATCTTGTGCTTCTTGCTCATCAAGAATACTCATGGCAAATCCCACATGAATAAGTACCCATTTGCCTAATAATTCACTAGGTTCGCCTTCACATACCATCGAAATATTAACAGCACGTTTGACGCCACTGACTTCGGCATAAGCGAGTTGGTGGACGTCTTCGCCCACCTCAACAATCTTAGCTGGCACACCTAAGCACATAAACGGCTCTCCAACCAAGCTAACCACTCTTCCATGCCTTCACCCGTTGTTGCTGATAACGCAATGATTTCGATATTTGGGTTAACACGGCGAGCCGATTCAATACAGGCTTGAACGTCAATATTCAGATGTGGCACTAAATCAATTTTGTTGATAATCATTAAATCAGCCGCAGCAAACATATGCGGATATTTCAGCGGTTTATCTTCACCTTCAGTGACAGAAAGAATAGCAACTTTATGTTTCTCACCCAGATCAAAACTGGCAGGGCAAACTAAGTTACCCACGTTTTCAATAAAGAGAATGCTGTTATCTTGTAAGCCTAATTGATGTGTCGCATCATGCACCATTTGTGCATCAAGGTGACAACCTTTACCTGTATTCACTTGGATAGCTGGCACGCCTGTTTCACGGATACGATCCGCGTCATTAGTGGTTTGCTGATCGCCTTCGATCACAGCGCAAGACACACGTTGTGCTAACTGTTTTAATGTTTGAGTTAATAGTGTCGTTTTACCAGAGCCGGGGCTTGAAACTAAATTCAATGCCAACACATTTTGTTGTTCAAAATGTTCACGGTTATGAACAGCAATACGGTTATTTTTATCCAACACATCCATTTCAATTTTCAGCATACGCTTTTGGCTAATACCGGGAGCATGTGTACCTGCTTCACCTTGACCATAATGCATATTCTGATTTTCAATTACAGGGCTAAATTGCTCTTCGTGATCATGTTCATGATCATGATCATGATCGTGGCTGTGAGAATGATGATGTGAATGTTCATGGCTATGATCATCAGCATGATCGTGACTGTGAGCATGGTCATGATTGTGTGAATGTTCATGCTCATGATGATCGTCATGCCCATGATGGTGTTCATGGAAAACAGGCGTTTCGTTTAGCTGAGCATCGTTATAAAAATGGAGATGAACATCGCCACTGTTATGGTAATAGTGGTGATGAACGATGATAGGCTGACCATGTGTTTCGTAGTTATGCTTATGCTTTTGCTCAGACTTATCAATATATTTATGAACAGTATTCGCTGGAGTAGCATTGTGTTCATGATGGTGATCATGCCCATGATGGCCGTGATCATGATGATGACCGTGGTCGTGATGATCATGGTCATGAGAGTGATGATGGTGGTGATCATGTGAATGAGGCTCTACGCCTTCAATTCTGACATTGCCTTCGCCACAACCGCAAGTGCTACACATATTCTGACTCCTGTACTATTCAATAAGAAGAATGTGACTCTGTGTCGCGTAAAATTTCTACACTATGATCTTAACTGACCACGGAAGAGAGAACGACGACTTAAATCAACTTCTGCTACGGATTGTGTCTGAACAGGAAGAGAAAGTGCCATTTTTACACTATTTTCCACCAACTCAACAGCATGTTCCCCTGAAAGGTGTCTATCAAGTGGCGACATTAATGAACACGCGAGATATTGCATATCACCAGCAAGCTCCCCCACAACGAATTTAATCTGACCACAAGGTAATTCTAATCCAATGCGCTCACCGACTTTTCGATGTGGCCATTCTTGTGAAGGTCCCGGAAAAACGACTAGCTCTAGCATCCACGGAGTAAGAACAGCGCCAATCCACTGATTTTCAAATAAGGTAAAGCCCCCTGCTTTTACAGGAATACCTTCTCGATAAAAAGGAAGCCCTTTCATCTCTTTTTCAGCAATTTCACTAAAACGCGCTTCAAGTTGCTCAACAGGCGGTTCATCGTATCCTTCGATATCCCAGCTTATTTCACTCATGCTGTTACCTCTTTGGGTGTGACAGGAATACCATATTCACGCAAAATATTGACGACATGTTCTAACGCAATTTCCATTGATTTTTGACCAATGTCAGACAGTGACATGCTTGGCTCTAATGAAGCAGGTTCAATACCCACTAAAATAAGCTTACGTGGAAATTCATCTGTCATACGCAATGCCATAAGCACATCAGATAAGCCTAATTGATGAGGTGAGATTTTCTGTGTAAAAAGCGCGGGAACATCATCATCATGTAAGACAAAAATACTGCCCGGTTCATGATTACTTCTTACTGCATCAGCAACAATCAGGAGATCTCTGGCGGCGATATCTTGCAAAATTTCCATGCCAGATGTGCCACCATCAATAACATCGACGTTCTCTGGTAAAGAGAAGCGCTCTTCGAGCGCTTCTACTATACGAACACCAATGCCTTCATCGCTTAGTAATAAATTACCAATACCTAAGACGAGAGTTCGCATTATAATACCTTCACCTTACTTAGTTCTTTACCTGTTAAATCAACCATATGCACAGCACACGCCATACATGGGTCAAAGGAGTGGATTGTTCTTACCACTTCTAATGGTTTTTTCGGATCAGCAACAGGTGTACCAACAAGTGATAACTCATAAGGACCCGGTTCATCATTAAAGTTACGAGGACCCGCATTCCATGTTGATGGAACAACCGCCTGATAGTTAGTGATTTTACCGTCTTTAAATACGATCCAGTGAGATAACATACCGCGAGAGGCTTCTTCAAAACCTACACCACGATACTCTTTACCGGGTTCAAACTCTGGTTTAATAAAGGCAGCAGTATCGCCACGACCAATATTATCAACCAGTGATTGCCACAAGAAGTTTAGAGAATCTTGTAACACGCACGCATGAACAGTACGTCCAATAATACGTCCCCAAGTTGACTCTAACTGCTCATTAACCAGTGTTTCACCTGTTAATTTAGTATAGATACCATTGATTTCGTTGTAATGTTTAACAGTCCCTTCATGCTTACCTGCTAAACCACATACTAACCATGCTAATGTACCCACTTCGACAGGTTTGCCATAGAATGTCGGTGATTTAACCCATGAGTATTTTTCGTTCTCATCCCAACCTGTATATTTAGGACGAGTCAAACCTTCCCACGGTTTTAATGGTTCATCATCTTCATACCAAGCATGCTTACCACTTTCTTCGATACCGTCCTTCAGGTTTTCATCTTTCCAGTCTTTAATTGGACGATACGTTGAGAAATCAACGCCTTCCATATAACCACCAGATAATAAAAACTCAGTGTTATTACCGTTAATAGGTAATTCAGGTACAGATAAATAGTAGTTCGCACCTTTACCAATTTTTAGCCACTCTGGGTAATAAGCAGCAAAAATCGCAGTATCGACTTTATAAACTTGTTCAATAAAATCGCCAAGATTATCGATAAAGTGCTTAACATACATTAGACGTTCTAAGTTAAGAACACTTGGTGCATCAAGGTTAATTGGGTTAGCAACCCCACCCACTGCCAAGTTTTGAATGTGTGGAGTTTTACCACCCAGAACCGCTACGATACGGTTTGCATCACGCTGACATTCAAGTGCTTGCAGATAGTGAGCAACCGCAATCAGGTTAACTTCTGGCGGTAATTTCATTGCTGAGTGACCCCAGTAGCCGTTAGCGAAAATACCTAACTGACCGCTGTCCACTAGACCTTGAATTTTCTTCTGAACTTTTCTGAACTCTTCAGCAGAGTTTAATTGCCACTGAGAAACACCTTTCAGCATTGCTGACGCTTTTTCAGGATCAGCTTGTAATGCTGAAGTAATATCAACCCAGTCCATCGCAGAAAGCTGATAGAAGTGAACGATATGGTCATGAAGAATGTGAGAAGCCAGAATAATGTTACGGATATACTGCGCATTGACAGGAATATCCATCCCTAAGGCATCTTCAACTGCACGTACTGAGGCAATGGCGTGAACTGTCGTACAAACACCACAAATACGTTGTACGATAATCCATGCATCACGAGGATCGCTTCCTTTTAGGATCTCCTCCATTCCGCGCCACATGGTACCGGAAGACCAAGCCTTAACAACTTTTCCGTTATCAATTTCACAATCGACGCGTAAATGCCCTTCAATACGGGTAATAGGATCAATAGTAATGCGTTGGCTCATGATTTAACCTCAGCCTTTTTTAATTGTATATTTGAGTCTGTTTGTGCTGGTAAAACCGGCAGTAAACGGATAATAAGAATGTAAGCTGTTACTTCAAATGCAACGAAACCAACAGAAATCAGCAATTCACTTGCTGTTGGGAAATAGTGGTAACCATTGCCTGGATTGTAAGCAACTAAAGAGTAGTTCATACGCCACATTGCTGCGCCAATTAGGATAAATACAGCACAGACAAACAACATTTTTGGACTACGGCGGTTATTATTTAAATGCATCAAAATAAGAGGAAGTAACAATAATGCACTTTCAGCAATGAATAACCACGAGAACATATCCCCATTTCCGATATAACTCAGTTTACCGTTCCAAATAACTTCGCCCCAGCGACATACCAAGAAAGCAATCAGTAACACTTCAATCACTTTGGTTAATTTGGTAAATAGCGGTGTTTCATCATCGTTCATGGTGCGGCTTGCCTTTAACAGCGAACCTTCAAAAATAACGATAGTGAAACCAAGGAGAAAGGCCGTTAACAGAGAAAACAGCGGTAACATCTCATAAGATTGCCACAGTGGGTGTACTTTCCAACCTGCTGAAATCATTAACGATCCCATTGAAGATTGGTGCATGGTTGGCAGTAAAGCCCCAAGACCAATAATAAAGAACATCGCTTTATTAAGACGCTTCAACGACACTTTCCAACCTAAACGTTCTAATAACGCCGGTAAGAATTCTAATGCCATCACCATAATATAGATGGTCATACAGGTCGCTGTTTCAAACAACACTGAGTTAACGTTAAAGTATTGCGGCATAAAGAAGTGAGGCATGTTCCAATAACGACCGATATCAATGGCGATAGATAAACCACCTAATGAATAGCCGAACAAGCTCGCTAACAATGCAGGGCGTACTAACGGGTGAAACTCCCCTTTATTAAAGACATAAACAGCCCATGCAAGCGCCCAACCGCCACATGCAAAGCCTGTTCCTATCAATAAGTCAAAGGCAATCCAAATCCCCCAAGGATATCCCCCATTCAAATCAGAGACATCGCCCAGACCCAATACCAAACGCTTACCAATAAGAATAAAACCGAGCACAGCAAGCGGTAAAAATACTCTTACTGCGAGAGTAAATAACTTACCGCCAAGTGGACGAGGATCATGACTCGACATCGTTATCCTCCTTGTGGTGTTCCTGCTCTTGTTTTTTACTATTACGGTTAACCAAATAGGTGATCCCTGCAAGGGCTGCTATTGGTAATACCATGCCTTTGTACAGCGTATGTTGAATATGTTCAGAACGTGCGCCCGTTGATAATGGTGCCACTTCTGGCATACCTAAATTGCTGAAAGGAACAGCAGAAAGTACCATGACTTGCGTACCGCCACCTTCAAACTCACCATAGATATGATCTTGATATTCAGGAATTTTATGCAGATAAGTGTCGCCACCACTAATGGTTTGACGTGGGTAATGATATTCTTCACCCGCTTTTTTCGCTAAACGACGTTTTGCTTCTTCCAGCAACTCTTCGCGTGTCCCGAAAATAACCGCACCAGTAGGACAAACTTCAACACAGCCTGGTAATAAGCCTTTATCTAAACGCTCAACCCCTTTTTGGTTACAAAGCTCGCATTTATAGAGCTTACCAAATGGATCATCATAATCGTATTTTGGAATGTTATAAGGGCATCCCACCATACAGTAACGACAACCTGTACAGATATCCGCGTGATAATGGACAATACCGGTTTTTGGATCTTTGGTTAACGCAGAAACAGGACAAACAGAAACGCAGTTTGCATCAACACAATGCATACATTGTTTCTTAATAAAGGCGTAACCGTTTTCCAGTTGGTCTTTATTTTCACCAGTACCATCACGCCAAATTTGAATAATGTTATTTGTGTAAGGACTTAATTTGTCATTGTTTGACCAAGTCGGATCACCATTAGCGTAAGTATCACCACGCTCCATTGGCTCCGGGTGATTAATTTCCTGACATTTTGTGACACATGCTTGACAGCCTACACACAGTGTAGAGTCGTAGAGCATACCGAGAGACCCAGGAATTGGGGGACGGTTCTGCGCCGCAGCATGACTCGCAGTGGGTGCCATTCCCGCAAGGAGAACCCCACCTGATGCCAGCTTAAAGAAATGACGCCTATTCACCGTTTATCCTCCTGTGAGGCTCCTGTGGCATTCTTGTCACGGCCTAATTGACGCACAGCCATCACACTGACACCCGCAACTGCACCCACGACAGCACCCAGTAAGCCAGCAGCACCATAAGAGACACCACCACCTTCTTTTGCATTAACATCAGGCACTTGTGCTTTTGGTGTTGGCTGATAAACGTTCGCTAATTGGAAAATACCTTTAGTAAAGCCGATACCTTCTTCGTTACAACCATAGCAAGGGTGACCGATACCGACAGGCCAGATCCCACCACCGACATCACAGAATTCTAATGTAGGGCAGTTACCATAAGTTTCAGGGCCTTTACAGCCTAAATGGTATAAACACCAGCCTTGACGATGACCTTCATCACCAAATTCTTTAGCAAAACGACCCGCATCAAAATGAGGGCGACGTTCACAGTTTTCGTGAATTAAACGCTCATAAGCAAAAAGCGGTCTGTTTTTGCTATCTAACTTAGGCAATTTATTGAAAGTAATAATATGTGCAACAGTAGCTAAAAAGTTATGTGGGTTTGGTGGACATCCTGGAATATTGATAACGGTTTTACCCGGTAAAATAGCTTCCAGTGATTTAGCGCCTGTTGGGTTGCCCCCAGTAGCAGGTACACCACCCCATGCAGAACATGAACCAATAGCAATAATCGCAGCAGCCCCTTCAGCAGCTTCTTTGATATGCTCAAGAATTGGTTTTCCTGCAACCATACAGTAAACACCACCGTCTTTGTCTGGGATTGAACCGTCAACAACGAGGACGTACTTACCTTTGTATTTCTCCATCGCATTGTGTTTATTTTCTTCAGCTTGATCACCAAAAGCTGCAGAAAGCACTTCGTGATATTCGAGTGCGATAACATCAAGAACGAGGTTTTCTAGAGTAGGGTGAGTTGCTCGTAATAAAGACTCCGTACACCCAGTACATTCCTGAGCGCCAATCCAGATAACAGGTGGGCGTTCAGGTGATGCCATTGCTTCTGACATTTCCGCGGCAGCTTTGCCGCTTAATCCCATGGTAGCTGACAACGCAGCACACAATTTCATAAAATCGCGTCGGTTAATACCATGATGGGAAAAAACATTATTCCCCAAGGCCATATATCTCTCCTGATATGATGATTTTTAATTGGAATAATTTTAAAACACCGCCTTTTTAACACTCCGACACAATAATGACTTGATCATTATCAAGCGATAATTCATTAAAAAATAAATTACTCTTTTATGTGAGTAAAAACGTTTCAGCAATATAAGGTTTAATGTCTATTTTTTATATATTTCGTCATTTTAAATTTATTAAAATTCTATTTAATAATGATAAAGTAAATAGAAATAATTATCATTATCTCAAAAATTCAAGAGAGAGGTAAATTTAAACCCTTATTAATTAACTACTTACAAAAACACAAAAAACAACCAAATTATAAGACAATATATTTAAAATAATACAAAATTAATAATTCATTATTTCTATTTTCTAATAAAAATTATTAAAAATAAATTCTAATATATTTTTTAATTATAATAGTGACTCTTTTTTTCATATTATCAACCTTTATATTACATCATGAATAATGTTAAAAATTGCATTTCATAAACAAGAAATGATTACATTAATATATTTAATTTCAGCTTATTTTCATTACCAATTTAGTGACTCTTCTTTTGTTATTCATTTTTTATCACCATGAAGATGTTTATTTTTTAGCCAAATAATAACCTCTTTTTCTTATCATTTTTCATGAAGTTATAACCATATTCGTTTTTGGAATAAGAAGTTCCTTTAGTATAAAATCGTTATAAAATTAAATACATATTGATATAAGACGCCATCAAAAAGATAAGATCATTAATAATTACTAATTAGTAAATGGTTGCAATAATTTCATTAAGTTATTTTATAACATATCGAATTCATAACAAAATTAACGTAAATAAAATTTAATGTTAAATCCATGTTGTTTTTGTGGATAAAAAAAATACAATTTATCGATAAATAATGCCCAAATAGAGCCGATTTCTTTTTTTTGTAAGAATAGATAAAAGAAGTGGTCATAAATCTAAAAAATTGAAAAATACGTTGTTAACTGTTTGTGTTTTTTAATCTGGCAAGGTTTGGTTGATAATGGGAGATAAACTGGGAATAAGCATCAAAAGGGTACACAACAAAACACCCACTCCGACCCTATCGACTTAAAAGAGGCAGTAACGGCAGATATAGCAAGCCAAATAAAAAAGCCATAACACCGAAATGTTATGGCTTCTAAATTTATTAAAATAATAAAATGCTATGTGTAGTTCTCTGCCTTTCACGTTTTATTTTACTCACCGCTTATCAAAGATAAGAAGTGGTTTGAGTAAGTAAATAAAATCTACTTACCCGAAATTGGAATGACTGAAAACAACGGTCTACCTGGTGCAATAAAAAAATAAGTATCCAAATACGGATAACTTAGATAATAAATAAATTAGGCGTTATAACACGTTACAAAGTATTTCAATTTGTAACGTGAGTGCATTATATCCAATAAGATTTTTTGCGCAAGTTTTTTTACACTTAAATCAAATTTGCATAAAGACATTATAAATCACAAGGTTATAGAGAAATTTAACTTTAAAAAGCCGTTCTAAACAAATCTAAAAATGAAAAAAATGAAGAGTTAATGAATATTAATGTTACAGGAGTTCAAGTAATGACATCTACTTAGCATTAATTGATTCAGCCCGCCATTACTCAATAAACTTAATTAATCGTTTATTCATAAACTTAATCTACTTATTATTAATCTTATTTAAGACTAAAGTTAAATTTTATTCTAACTCAATTTTATTAATAATATCGATAACCATTAAAAACGGTAAAAATATAAACTCTATTTCTTCTACACAATAAAAAAGCACTTTATTCATCATTTCACAACGACAAATAAAGTGCTTTTAAAATAGCGTAGTAATACTTAGATAAATAGCGTATTTACTAAATTTTAACCACCCGTAGAGACGGTTTCCATTCCCACCAGCCCCACTTTGAGATAACCCGCTTTTCTTAGCGAATCCATTGCCGACATTAACGTTTCATAATCAACCGTTTTATCAGCTTGGAAAAAGATTGTTGTCTCTTTGTTTGCTTGTGTCATGGTATCTAACACATTCGCCATCGTTTCATGTGTGACCATCTCTTCACCAATGAAAATTTGTTTATCCGACTTAATCGTTAAATAAACAGGCTTTTCAGGGCGAGGCTGTGGTTTAGCACTTGAAGCGGGTAAATTTACTTTTATATCAACAGTAGCTAAAGGTGCCGCCACCATAAAGATAATGAGTAGAACCAACATGACATCAATAAAAGGCGTCACATTGATATCATGCAATTCATTATCATCACCTGAATCATCACCAAGACGCATTGCCATAATTCATTACCTTGCTTTGCTGTTTTCGATATCTAAATCACGGCTGACTAATGTCACCACACCTGTTGCGATATCACCAATTTCACCACGATAACCTGCGATCATACGAGCAAAAATGTTATAGATAATAACCGCTGGAATTGCCGCAATCAGACCAATCGCGGTTGCTAATAACGCTTCTGCAATACCCGGCGCAACAACAGCAAGGTTTGTCGTTTGAGAATGTGCAATACCGATAAAGCTATTCATGATCCCCCAAACCGTACCGAAAAGACCGATAAAAGGAGAAATTGCACCGATTGTGGCTAAATAACCATTACCGCGGCCTAATTCACGAATAATTGCAGCAACGCGACGTTCCATACGCATTTCAACACGCTCTTTAATACCTGATGCGACTTTACTTTCTTGAGAGTAAGTACGCTCTAATTCTGCATCATTAAAGAAATCAGCGGTTGCGCTCTTATTACCAAATTTTTTGCTAATCGCTAACGCATCGTTAAGTGATTTAGCTTCAACTAACTGAGCCGTCTCTTTTCTTAAGCGACGACGCAGTGAAATCAAGTAGCTTCCTTTTGCGAAAAATAGCGCCCAAGTAACAATAGAGGCTAACAGTAAGCCAATCATGACACTTTTAACGACTAAGTCCGCATTACGGTACATACCCATTACAGATAAATCTTCAGCGAAGCCACCACCAGCAACCATTTCAGGTTGTACTTCTGAGGAGGTATTTTCTGTCGCTGAAGGTACATTTTCTGAATTCTCAGCCGTTGTCACAGGTGTATTTTCACCTTCAGGCTTTGTGGTTTCAGTACCCACTGCTTTCACTTCATTACCCGTTGTCGTGGTCGTAGAAGAAGTCGCAGTTGTTGGTGTCGCGGTTGTCGGTGTAGCAGTTCCCGGTGTAGCAGCTGTTGAAGAAACGGCAGCAGTAGTTGGCTGTTCAGTTGGTGTGGCAGGAGTCGTATCCGCAAAAGCAGAGCCTGTCAGACCGATTGCCAATAGAATAGAAGCTGTCAAATTACGCATCAGTTGGCCTATTACTCTCTTTTTTATCTATTTATTTATTCAGTAATGACATCTTTACGTCACTACTTACCCAAAATCGTTCGCTTACAATCATCCTGTTTGCCATCAGGAAAGAGAAAACGCTCAAATGATATCAAACATGAAGCATTTTGATAGTAATTATCATTACTATTTGGCTATTTTTTTTCCATTTGTCGATTTTTAAGACAAATTATCGTCCTTTCACGTAACGTGAAATTTTATCAACTACCCTGCAAGCCTTTTGTACTTATCCAAAAAATGCATTAACTTGAGGTAAACACACCATCAATTAAAAGAAGGTATTAAGGATGACGCTAAAAAAACAAGAAACCTCACTCCTCCTTTCTGGTCGAGCTAAAAAATATTCTCAAGGCGCAGTAAACCCAATTATACAACGAACATCATCCGTTATTTTTGATTCCGTTGCACAAAAGCGTGAAGCAACGAAAAAACGAGCGGAAGGTACGCTCTTTTATGGTCGTCGAGGCACAATCACACATTTTGCCTTACAAGAAGCTTTAACTGAATTAGAGCAAGGCGCAGGCTGTGCACTATTTCCTTCAGGTGCGGCAGCAATTACGCAATCTATACTCGCATTTATTGAGCAAGGTGCGCATATTCTTGTTACAGGCTCTGCTTACGATCCAACCCAAAATTTTTGTGATCAGATCTTACGTAAATTCTCAGTCACAACGACTTATTTTGATCCTTTAATCGGTAAAGAGATCAGCCAATTACTACGTCCTGAAACAAAAATCGTTTTTCTTGAATCTCCGGGTTCAATCACGATGGAAATTCAAGATCTGCAAGGAATAGTCAATTCAGTGCGCCAATATAACCCTGAAATCATTATTATGATTGATAACACTTGGGCGGCAGGATTACTACTGAAACCACTGACATTGGGTGTCGATATTTCAATTCAATCGGCCACAAAATATATTAATGGTCATTCTGATGGCATGTTAGGTTTTGCTGTCGCTAATGAGCGTTGTTGGGTGCAGTTACGAGAAAATGCCTATTTATTAGGTCAATGTGTTGATCCTGATACTGCTTATATGACAGCAAGAGGATTAAGAACATTACCTGTCAGGATGAAACAACACGAACAAAGTGCATTAGAAGTCGCTCGCTGGTTAAAACAACATCCTTTAGTTGATAATGTTTATCACCCTGCCTTAGCCTCTTGCCCAGGACATGAATATTTCCAACGTGATTTCTCTGGTAGCAACGGGTTGTTCTCTTTTAGTTTAAAGAAAATCCTAACCACTGAAGAGTTTGCTCTTTTCTTAGATAACTTCTCATTATTTAAGATGGCATTTTCATGGGGAGGGTTTGAATCTTTAATTTTGGGGTATCAGCCTAATGATATTAAAGCAATGCGCCAATATGAAACGCAGCCGACATTTACAGGTACTCTATTTCGCATTCATATTGGATTAGAAAATGTAGATGATCTTATTGAAGATCTAGAGCAGGGCTTTTTACGTATTTCTTAATAAAAATAATGAATTTTTTATTAAAAAAATCTATCCCTGTGGTTCCACAGGGATTAAATCAAACTGTTCTCGTTATTTTGCGTTAGAATAGCGAACATAAAGTCTTTTTTTTAATGCGAGTTCGCTAATGGGTACATTAAAAGAGATCATTCACGCGCTAATGCAACACGATTATATGGTGTTAGCTAATCCCAATGTGCTGTGGGTTATCTATATTGTTCTTTTTGTTATTATTATGCTGGAAAACGGGGTATTACCCGCCGCATTTTTACCAGGAGATACACTGCTTATTCTTTGCGGTGCCTTAATTGCAAAAGGTGTTTTACACTTTTTCCCGACTATCATTATATTAGGCGCTGCCGCGAGTATTGGGAGTTGGCTCGGATTTTTACAGGGCCGCTGGCTAAGTGATACAAAAATAGTTAAACGGTGGATGGCTCAATTACCAGAGCAATATCATCATAAGGCAAATGATCTCTTCCATCGCCAAGGCTTATATGCGCTATTACTGGGTCGTTTTATTGGATTCGTGCGTACATTATTACCGACGCTGGCTGGCTTATCAGAATTACAACAACGTCGCTTTCAAATATTTAACTGGTTAAGTGGTTTCTTATGGGTAGGGATTATTGTTTCTTTAGGCTATGTACTAAACCTTATTCCATTTATACAAAAACATGAAACTCTGGTCATGAATATTTTGATGACATTGCCTATATTACTCTTAAGTGCAGGTTTAATTGGTTCGATTGTGATGTATATTCGCCATCGTAAAAATAGCACCAGTAATAAGTAATTAAGAAAAACGCCATTATTTTAATCATCATAATGGCGTTTTTTAATCATCTAACACATCAAAAGTTCAGTTGTTCATTTTCTTATCTCCTATCTTATTAATATCTTAGTAAAAATCCGTTGATATTTATCACCGTCATCTTTTTACCTTAATCTGTTTGTTGTTAAAGCTTAATGGCTTTTGACGCAAGAAACGTTGGAATATAACTATCAACTAAGAAACGAGCATGAGGGGCAAAATCCTCAACAAAATCTTGTAATAAGAAACCCGCTTTTAGCTGTCCACCAATAAGGTCAGTTAAAGAATGACCAAATACCAGCCCATCACCTCTGGCGATTTTTTCTTGCAAGATCTCCGAAGGTAGCGAACCTTGATCGCTATAAGGTAAACGGTAAGTTGGTCTCATTAATCCCTGTGAGCGCAATTGCGGATCTCTATCATCAACAAAAACAACAGGATTATAAAAACTCGCCATAAGTACACCGCCTGTTTTCAAAACACGGTAACACTCTTGCCAAACAGAATTCACATCCGGTACATATAAGTTTGAGATAGGGTGAAAAATAATATCAAAACTTTCATCAGCAAATGCAGTTAAATCCGCCATATCACCTTGTACTGTAACCAAATCTAACTGATGCTTTTGTGCCAATTGATGGTCTTTGCTTAATTGACCCTCAGATAAATCAAATACCGTCACAATGCCACCAGCAGCAGCTAAAATAGGCGCTTGTTGCCCACCGGCAGAAGCTAAACAGAGTATTTTTTTACCTTTAATATCTGCTAACCACTCTTTTTTAACCGGATTAGGTGTTAAATGGACTTTCCAGTTTCCTTGTTTTGCCGCGATAATGTCTTCATCACTTACAGGTTTAGACCACTGATTTTCCATTGAGGCTTGTTTATCCCAATGTTCTTGGTTTAATGTTAAATAATGATTTTCCATATTACTCCTTATAAATTAGCTACAATTTGAATTGCTGTAGTCATTAAGAAAGATAATTCATCTCTTATTTCTACAACCTTACAGTTATAGTTATGTCATGCTATTTCGTCTAGACACAGTGAAAAACTTTTTCCTGATTAATTGTCATATTGCAGAACATCAAATTAAGGTGGATACAAAATGCAAAACTTTACTTATTACTCCCCCACTCGCCTTCATTTTGGTCAAGGGCAAATAGAAAAACTACGTTCTGAAATCGGAAAAAATGAAAGAATTTTGCTGACTTATGGTGGTGGCAGTATTAAACGCAACGGCGTTTTAGATCAAATCTATACGGCACTCCCTGGTTATCAAATTCATGAATTTAGTGGTATTGAACCCAATCCTTCTTATGAAACATTAATGAAAGCTGTTTCTTATGCCAGATATCATGGTATTACGCATTTATTAGCAGTAGGGGGCGGGTCAGTTATTGATGGCACAAAATTTATTGCAGCCGCGATACCTTATAAAGGTGAACCTTGGGAAATCGTGACCAGTCGCGGTAAAGTCATCGAAAATGCAATACCTTTAAGCTGTGTATTAACACTTCCAGCAACGGGTACAGAAACCAACAGTTTTTCTGTTATCAGCAGAAAACAGACCATGGATAAGCAAAGCTTTGCTAGCCCGCATGTTTACCCTCATTGCGCTATTTTAGATCCAACAACCACTTATTCCCTGCCACCAAGGCAAACCGCAAACGGTGTTGTTGACGCTTTTATTCATATATTAGAGCAATATCTCACTTATCCGGTGAATGCTCGTGTACAAGATGAGTATGCAGAAGGTCTTTTACGGATTTTAATTGATCAAGGACCAAAAGCGCTGACATCACCTACAGACTATGATATCCGTGCTAATATAATGTGGACAGCATCACAAGCGCTTAATGGTATCCTTGGTGTTGGTGTTCCTCAAGATTGGGCTACACATGCATTAGGCCACGAACTCACGGCATTACACGGGCTTGATCATGCACAAACTCTCGCTATCGTTTTACCTGCCCTATTAAATGAAAAACGGCAGACTAAATATGAGAAGTTAATCCAATATGCACAAAAAGTTTGGGGTATAAACCAAGGTTCTGACGCTTTTAAAATTGAAACTGCGATTAATGAAACTCGAAAATTCTTTGAATTAATGGGACTTAGAACTCGACTGGCTGATTTCAAAATCACTGAAGAAGATATTCCAGCTTTAGTGCGAAAATTGGAAGAGCACGGACAAACCGCACTAGGCGAGCATCAAGATATCACATTAGAAGTCAGTCAACGTATTTATACAGCGGCACTCTAAGTACTTTAATGCGACTTTGGAGACAGAAATGGATAAACCTAAACTGATCAAGCTATCTGATGGAAATACCATTCCACAACTTGGTCTTGGTGTTTGGAAAGCAGATAATCATCAAGTTGTTAACGCTATTCATCACGCACTTGATACAGGCTATCGCCTTTTTGATACGGCAGCGATTTATCATAATGAAGAAGGTGTGGGTAAAGCGTTAAAACAGGTCACTGTTCCTCGTGAGGAGCTTTTTATCACAACAAAATTATGGAACAACGATCAAACGCATGCTCGTGGTGCTGTCTTAGAAAGTCTCCAGCGTTTGCAACTTGATTATATTGATCTCTATTTAATGCATTGGCCTGCTCCCTCACGCGAACTTTATGTTGAAGCGTGGAAACAGATGATTATTTTGCAAAAAGAAGGGTTAGTAAAAAGTATTGGCGTTTGTAATTTTAAAGAAGAACATCTTGAACGTATCATTACTGAAACAGGTGTAGCCCCTGTTATTAATCAGATTGAAATTCACCCTTTAATGCAACAAGCGCCATTAAGAGCATGGAACACAACGCATAATATTGTGACCGAATCTTGGAGCCCTTTAGCACAAGGTGGTGAAGGTGTTTTCAACCAGCCCATTATTCAAAAACTTGCCGAAAAATATCATAAAACCCCAGCACAAATTGTTTTACGTTGGCACCTAGATAGTGGACTTGTGGTGATCCCTAAATCTGTTACGCCTTCTCGTATAGAAGAAAACTTCCATATTTTTGATTTTAAATTGGAGAAAGAGGAAGTTGCGGAAATAACAACACTTGATCAGAAAAAACGTTTAGGCCCTGATCCTGATATTTTTGTTGATATCTAATTTTTGATGTTGAATAAAAAGCCAATAGTATTATTTCTATTGGCTTTTTTATACTTAAATTCCCTTTTCAATTTTTATTTCTAAACTTATTTTATTTTTTTGATCATTTATTTTTATATATTGAATAATTAATTAATTCAAGTTCACTTTCTGATATCAAAAACATCTATAAATACGAGAATCTCATCATTATTTGTTACGGTGAGTTTAAAAATGACAAAATTTAAAAGTGGACTAACGCCTCAACTCTCTTCTATTACAAAGAAAGTTGCTTGGTTTAATATTTTTATTCAACTGGCATTTCCTATCTCAGCAACCCTTCCAGCCAATGTGTTTGCTAACGGAAATAACCAAGAAAAACAGGCTATTAATTTATTAAAAAAACAGAAAACGTATCAGGTTAAAGCAGGCGATACACCTGAATCTATCGCTAAGCAATTTAATATAAAATTATTTAAACTTATAGAAGCTAACCCTGATTATGTCTCTTTAGTGGGTAAATTAAAAATAAAGGCGGGCATAACACTTAATATCCCCGATGAGCCTTTATTAACAAAAAAATGGCTAAATAATAATAATCAAGATATTCCGATCCCTTCAACTAACGGGCAAGAACTGGCCCAAATTATTGTCGATAATTCATCTTTATTAAATAGAGATACGGACGCGACACAATTCGCAATAAGCCAAATATCAAATAAGGCCAATCAACAAATAGAACAATGGCTTAATCAATTTGGCCATGCTCGTGTATCACTTTCTACTGATAAAAATTTCACATTAGAAAGTAGCTCAGCCGATCTCTTGATCCCATTGTACGATCAAGAAAAAAACCTAGTTTTCTCTCAAACCAGTTATCACCGTAAAGACTCTCGTAGCCAATTAAACCAAGGAATTGGCTACCGGCATTTTACTGATAAATTTATGGTGGGTCTGAATGCTTTTTATGACTACGATTTAAGTCGTTATCACAGCCGCTTTGGTGTGGGTGCTGAAGTATGGCGAGACTATTTTAAATTAAGTGTAAATCACTATCACCGTCTCTCTAACTGGCGTACCTCTGACGACGTTATAGATTATAACGAGCGTCCTGCTAATGGGTGGGATATTCGGACAGAAAGCTACCTACCCGCTTACCCACAATTAGGCGCAAAACTCATTTTTGAACAATATTACGGTAAAGAAGTCGGCTTGTTTGGCAAAGATAATCGCCAAGAAAATCCTCACGCTTATACTGCGGGGCTTACTTATACGCCAGTGCCTTTAATTACCTTTGGTGCTGAACGTCGCTTTGGTTTAAATGACAACAGTGATAATAAATTTGATGTGAATATCCAATATCGACTTGGAGAATCACTCTCTTCACAACTTAATCCCGATAATGTGCGAGCAACTCGTTTAATGTCAGGAAATCGCTATGATTTTGTTGATAGAAATAATGACATTGTTTTGGAATATAAAAAGAAAACTTTAGTCTTCCTTTCTATAAATCCAACCCTTAACGGTTATGCGAAAGAAGAAAAAGATTTAGGCGTGCAAGTTCGTTCAAAATATCCTGTTAAACAGATTGAGTGGTCAGCAAGTCGCTTAATCGCTAATGGAGGTAAAATTAATCATAATAATAATCTTAACTATTCGATAATTTTTCCTCGTCATATCTCAGGTTCAACTGAAAAAAACAGCTACACAATAAGTGCTGTTGCTATTGATGATCAAGGTAATCGTTCTGATCCCGTACAAAGTCACATTACAGTTGATCAATCCGCGATTAATACACAAAATAGCCAATTTACACCTAAAGCCACACAACTGCCTGCCGACAGTCATTCTGCACAAAATCTGACTTTATCCATCCTCGATAATGATAAACTTCCCGTTGATATCAATATCAACGAACTCTCACTACAGGTTCAATCTGATAATCCTATCGGTAATAGCAAAGTTTCCAATTTCAGCCGAATAGATGCAGGGAAATATCAAGTCACAATCACCGCAGGGAGTACTCCTGAAATGGTGACATTAATACCCAAATTTAGAGATAACACCTTTAATCAGGCACAAGTGACTTTTGTTGCTGATACACATTCCGCCATTATTGCTAAAGGCGGATTAACCGTAATTAAAAACTATGCACCTGCTGATGGTAAAAGCCAAAATAAAATTCAAGTTATCGTAACTGATATTAATGCCAATAAAATTCCTAACTATCCTGTCTCTTTTACTGCAGATAATGAAGCAACGATTATTGGGCAAGCAAATACAGATGCTGAAGGCAAAATCATTGTTCCCATTACTAATACACATATTGGCAAAAGTATAATTAATGTTAGTGTTAAAAATATTATCTATTCAACTAATGTTGATTTTATTGCCGATAGTAGTTCAGCCAAAATAAATACTTTCACAATTAATCCAAATAGTTCATTTGCTAATGGAAAAGATGAAAAGCATATTGCTTTCAATGTGATTGATAAAAATAATAATCCCGTCCCAAATGTAAAAATACAATTATCTGCTGATAACCAAGCCCTGCTTAAAGAAACTGAATTATTGACTGATAATCAAGGTAATGCATCAACAACGATGACCAGCCAAATATCAGGTACAACCACTGTAAGTGCATTAGTTAATAAAATAGTCACGAAAAAGACAACGCAATTTATTGCCGATCTATCCAACGGTAAAATTATTTCATTAACGCCATCGGCAAAACCTTATATTGCTGATGGTAAAACAGCAGTAACCTTTACCGCGGTCGTTGAGGATAACAATCACAACATCTTGCCAAATGCAAAAGTCATTTGGTCTACTAATCGTGACCAACAGATTGTTTCTATTAATGAAGTTTCAACAACAAATGACCAAGGTATCGCTCAAACGACAGTGACCAGTACTCAAGCCTTTGATGTTATTGTTACTGCTAGCCTCAGTAATGGGTCAATGGATCAATCACCTATTACTTTTATTGCCGATAACAAAAAAGGTTTAATTACCTTAACCAGCAATAAAACTCAAATTATTGCAGATAATAAAGAACAGGCCATATTAAGCGCGGTTGTAAAAGATAAGTTCGGCAATAAATTACCTGATGTTATCGTCAATTGGGATATTAACGGCGGAACAGCAAATCAAAAAGAGACAAAAACCAACCAACAAGGTGAAACGGCTATTTCGATTAATACCGCTCAAGCGGGAACGATTACCGCCATTGCTTCACTCAAAAATGGAAATAAAGCCCAGACGACAATAAAAGCCATTTCTGATCCGAACAGTGCAACAATTTCTTTATCGGCTAATAATAAAACAGAAGCCATTGCTGATGATAATGACACCATCACAGTCACAGCACATGTTGTTGATGCAAATAATAACCCATTGATACAACAATCTGTTTTTTGGAATGCATCACCTAATCATCCTAATAAAGAGATGGTAAAAACAGATATTCATGGTAATGCACAAGTCGAAATAAAAGGAAAAATAGCACAGGCAATAACATTAACTGGCCGTCTAAATAATAATCAAAGTGCATCAATTAATCTTTTATTTAAACCTGGAAAAGTAGATAAAGCCCATAGCCACTTTAAATTAGATCCGCAAACCATCGTGGCTAATGGTAAAAATGTCTCTATTGGTACTATCGAATTAAAAGACCAATTTGATAACCCAGTTCCTAAACAAGAAAAATATATCAGCCTTAGTGGTAATAACCCCACTATTACATTCAGTAATGTTATTGATAAAAACAACGGAATTTATCAGTTTGAAATTAAAGGGAAAAAAGAAGGTATTAGTGAGATAACAGTAAAATATGGCGTAACAAATCCATTTGCCCTAACACAGCCTCTTGGTTTTGTTGCCGACACGCAAAATGCCATGATTCAATCTGTAAACGTCATTGCACCTTATACTGTCACCGCAAATGGGAAAGATAGTGTCGTTATTAAAGCCCATATTGTAGATAAGCAAGGCAACCCAAGCATGGAAGGCATTACGGTGGGTTGGCAAACCTCATTAGGTCAACTTTCACCATTACCAATTAGTAAAACAGATAAGAATGGGGTTGCAGAGATTGCGCTGATAAGCACACAAGCAGGCACAGCCAAAGTCACTGCAATGCTAGATGCTCAAGAGTTTCTTGAAGCGGATCATGACATTATATTTACAACTGATGTTATCTCAGCAACTCGCTCTACACTTGCTCTTTCACCATCCATCATTACGGCGGGTGATGGAACTCGCTCTTATGATCAATCAAATATTACGGTCATTGTAAAAGATAATCAGGGGAATTTACTCACTGGATTAAAAGACGATATTAAACTTCAATATTCCACTAATCTTAATATTAAAGAGAGTAAATTTACCGAGAGTAGCGCGGGTGTTTATAAAGCTACAATCAGCGCCCAAAAAACGGGTACAACAGAAATTCATGCCACGATTAACAGTATCACCTTAACTCAATCGGTTTCGCTGACTGTTGTTGCTGATAATATCAGTGCCAAAGTGCGTGATATTATTATCAGTGATATGGCACCTAAAGCCGGAGACACTATCACTTATACTGCTTATTTAATTGATAAATATGATAATCCTGTTAGTAATGATACGCCTGTCACTTGGACATCCGACAATGTCAGTGTTTTAACCTCAGCACTGACGTTTACAGATGATAAAGGCGTGGCGCAAACAAAATTAACGCGTGGCCCTGCGGGGTTAGCAAAAGTTAATGTGAACTTAAAATCAGGGGTTTATCCTGCAAAAGATGTCAATTTTATCGCTGATGATGTTGATGAAAACCGTTCAGAAATCGACTTAATACCAGCAACAATCATCGCCAATGGCACAGATAAAGCCTTACTCTCGTTAACGATTAAAGATAAAGGCGGTAATATTCTGCCAAATCAGCAAGTTGAAGGAATTTCTAATAACCCAACTATTCGGTTTAGCCAAGCCCAACAAGTCTCTCCGGGTCATTATGAAATTGAAGCAACGGGCACGAAATCAGGCATGGCACAATTAAGTGTTAAAGTGAATGGTGTCGATTTCAAAAAACAAAAAACCTTACAACTGCGTGCAGATGCAAAAACCAGGCAAGTAAAATCTGTCGATGTCGATAGAACAAGCATAATCGCCGGAGATAATGGTGTTAATTATCAAGCAACCATTGTGGATGCCAATGACAATATATTGTCTAACGTTATTGTAGTATGGGAGTTACAAGGTGTAGCTGATAAATATAACCATATTACCTATACCGATACCAATGGTATCGCAAGAACAAAAGTCACCAGTACTGTTGCCGGTATATTGAAAATGAACGCTGCTCTTGATTCAAATAATTATAAGCCAATTCAAGATGTAACCGTAAATCCAGCTGATATTGATGCCAATCAATCAACCTTTAGTAGTAACCGTCAATCAATTGGGGGAAATAATAAAGATAGCGCCCTACTCACTGTAAATTTAATGGATAAATACGACAATACCATTGATGGTAAAACTGTTTCGATAAAAACAACCAGTGGTAAACCTAATTTTAGTGATAACCCACTCAATTCATTAGGAAAGGGGAAATATCAAACTCATCTTACTTCAAATGTTAAAACAGATATTATTTTAACGGCTGAAGCGGAAGGATTAGCCATTGCGAAACCATTAACTATTAAAGTCACTATTCCGAAACCTGATATTATTTTTGACAAACAAATCCAACAAGAAACCTACGCTTCAGCACCAATCAGCGCACTAGGTTATACAGGATTACCTAATAATATTAATATGATGTGGTCTAGTTCCGATCCGACTATTGCCTCTATTGATACAACTAGCGGCCGTATTTCGATGAAAAAAGCGGGTACTGCAGTTATCACATTACAAACATCAGGTAATGATCAATATCAACCAGCGCAAAGTAGTTATCCTTTAGTCATTGAAAAAGCGAAACCTATTTTACAATTAGCGTCATCGGGTGCGATTAAATCGGTATGGAATGATGGAGTAGTACATAACGTTAACGCCACTTTTGGCAATACAGACGTAAAAAATATTCCTTTGTATTATATCAGTGATGATCAACGTATAGCCACTATTGATACACAAGGCACTATTGCAGAAGTAAAACCAGGTAAAACGAAAATACACATCAAAAGTGATGCGACTGATCAATTTCTAGCAGATGCGGTGGCAGTGGATTACGAGCAAGATAAAGGAACACTCCAAATCACTTTTGCAAAAAATGACATTATTTTATCTGAAACGGATACTAATATTGATGTCCAACAACCAACAATTCCATTGCCTAAAGAAGCTCTAGGTATCTGGTCAGCAAAAGATCCTAATATTGTGGCAATAAAAGAAAGTGGGGTTATTGTTAAAGTCACTCCAGGTAAAACAAATATCATTTTGACATCAAAAGAAAATGACTACTTTTATCAATCTCAAGGTTCTTATTCTGTCGATGTCAGAAAAGTACCTCATATCACTATTAATTCCGTAACACGAAGGGTTGATAACAATAAAAATGCACAAGTCACACCTCATGCAAATATATCGATAAATTGGACTCCTGTTTATGAAGATGATTCGTTAACTTTTTCTTGGTTACCGCCAGATACAACATCAAGTGATTATGCAGTTAATCTTGAATTATGGGATGGAAATCAAAAAACCAGTCAAATCCTTGCTTATGACCACAATCAGCTTCTTGGTAGACCAAAAATCACTAGCTCCTTTAAGCTTGATAAAAATTTATTTAAAAGTACTCAACTTAAAATCAAAGTCATTGTGTTTGACATTTACGATCATGATCCAAGTACAAATACAGGTAGACAATATGCGGTTTATTATCCACTAGATGTAAAACCGATTCATCCTATGTATATGGATTTAGAATTAAACGGCTCTATTTCATTTATTACTACTACTAGTGCTAGTGTGCCGAGAAATTCATGTAGAATGAGTGGATTGGATAGTATGGTTCATGTTATTGCAAGGCCGATGTTTACATTAGGAAACCACGCAAGTGATTTCTTTGAGCCAGTCACGGTATCTCATAAACTTATTGATATACAAGGCGATTCTACTCGTGGTTCAGTCGATTACAACGATGGAGATACTTATACATCTAGAATTGAGAACCAACGTTTCCCATCTAATAGTCATTCACTGGCAATAAAAGAAGACTGTTGGGGGAGTGGTGGCGGTGCTTCTGCTCATCATGGTAATGCAACGTTAATTACCTCTGTCACTATCGCAGGTGAAACATATGAGTTTAAACAACATGTTAATTGGGATGGAGATGGTGCTTCATCACAAAATAATATAACGAAAATTAGCCAACTTTAGTTAATAACCATAAAGAGCCTCTCGAGGCTCTTTATTAATTTAAAGCTGTTTTTCTAAATCAGTTTATTCCGTTGATTGATATCTCTTTTGATATTTTACGTTTACCAACGTTACCAATAAAGCAAAGAGTGCAATCATTGCAGCCAATCCAAAACCACCACGATATCCAATAATGGCAGTTAAACTCACTAACATCATTGCGCACGCCATTTCACCAATATCACGCATGCTTTGCACAGCAGTCATATCTGTACCAGCTTGATTATCTGTTGAAGCAAATCGCATACCAGCGGTCATAATAGCCACAGAAGTGATCCCCGAAGATAAAGAGCCTAAAACGATACATACAGCAACCATTGGAAGGCTAACCGTTCCTGTTGATTGTGAAAACCATAATAATGAAGAGCCTAAAGCACACAATAATCCTGCAGAAAAAGCACGCCAAACACCGATTTTATTAATTAACCAAGCTCCACCACCACAACCAAAGAACAGAGTGACCATTCCTCCCATCATGCCCATTTTTCCAACATCAGCTAAAGACCAGCCATTATCCGTTAAAAATAGTTTAGCCAAACCAAAGCCTGAAACTGCCGTTACTGCTGAGAGTAATGTCAGTGTTAATAGCCTTACGGCGCCTTTTCTTCGTACCGTTTTTAATAAACTTGCATTAGGATGATCACTGTTTTCTCCTGCTTCATATTGGGCTTTTTGTTGAAATAACGTAATCGATATCAAGCTAATAGCGGGGATCAATGCAAAAAATAACAATGTATTTTGCTGCCCTAATGTCTCGCTTAATATCATCATTCCTGCGCCTCCTAAGAAAAATCCCCCCATTACCCCCGCAATTTGGATCGCATTGATTTTAGATAATAGAGTGCCACTTGCATGCTCAGCCGCCATTCCATCTGTCGCGATATCTTGTGTTGCACTGGCTAATGAAGCGATAGCTAATAAAGCGACACCCCATTTTGCCATCTCAACGGAAATCCCTATCAATGCTAAGAGTAATAAGCAAAGCGTCACGATAATCTGCATGGGAATAATCCAGCTACGGCGACGACCTAATGATGTAAACCAATAATTATCAACGACTGACGCCCATAAAAATTTTAACACCCACGGCAATCCCACTAATGGAATAAATGCGATGGCACTTAAAGCCGAACCTTCTTGACGTAATAATGTGGGTAAAGCATCCATTGCAATTCCCATCGGAATACCTTGTGCTAGATAAAGTAAACCTAACGTAATGACCAATTGACGAGATTTTAATAATTCTTGCATAACGGACTCCAATTACGCTCTTTTCAGTAGAAAAAGACCTATCAAAAAATAAAAAATGGCACTTATCAGCAAGGCACAACTTATCCACCATAAAGAAGCATGAGTAATAAATAAGTGGCTAAAAACACTTATTAATAAAATCGCACTACTTAGGGTTAAAATAAGGAAAGTAAGTTGGATCACTTGCAAATAAAAAGAATAAAAAAGAAGCGTTATTAACCAGATGCTAAAAAAAGACAGTATCGGTGATAACGCGGAGAAAATAGCGATAGGAATTAAACATGTGCTGGCAAAAATTAAGCCAATACAACTTCCTAACACTAAACGGGAACTGATATTGATGGGCTTTTTTAATAGCCAAATCACTAATCCGCTAAAAGTTAATACACAGGCCATCATTCCCATTAAGCAGTGAAGCGCAGATAAACTAAAGTTAGCAGAGCCTGTCCATAAATATTGCCCATAATGCAGCGGTTGAACCGCAATAAAAGTACGCGTCCAAAATTGCTGAGACACAGAAGTTTTTTCTGTAACCCGATAATTATCTAAACCAGCAAAAGAGAACTGTTCAAAATTCGTAGTACTGGGTAAATATAAATTGCTCCCACTTATTGTTATTTGCTGTTCAGCAGTACTTTTATTTTTCCAATTAATTGTTTCAGGAATAAATTCTGGCTTTTCTTTCGAAAGTTGAATTAACAGTTCATTTGGCGAAGATGCACTCCATTCAAATGAGGTAGGGGTTGATTGCCCCATAAGTTTCATCATCACTTGCGCTGGAGCATTTGGCTCCACATATTTTGCCAGCATTAATGTACCAAATGCACCTAATCCTGATAATGCCCCGGTTAAAGCAAATACAACCAGCCACGGATAGCTCAATAATCCAATGACATTATGCAAATCAAAGAAAAATAACCTACGTCCTTGATTAAAACGGAGCCGAAATAATTGATAGATTTTACGGTGATGAATAACAATGCCCGTTATTAGCAATAGCGCAAAAACAAACCCAAATAAGCTAATAAATAATCGCCCAGAAAAACCCATAAATAGATTTTTATGTAGATTAACCATAGGAGAGATAACCTCTGTTAATCTAATTTCTTCTCCTGTTTGTGCATTTAACTGCAGTGAACAATTTCCCATTCCTTGGCAGAAAGTAATAATAGGATGATCAATAGAAGCTAATTTCACACTATTAAAACCGTTTTCACCTAAGAGGTATTCGCCTTTTATTAATAGCTTATCTAACGGTAATAGTTCTTTATTTAACGGCTTAAATTGAACCCATAGATTTAAATTTTCATGAGCTAATGACCATGTGCCTGTAAATAAAATAATAAATAATAGGATGCCAAATAAAGTGCCTGTTTGGCGATGAAGCTGTGAAAATTGGCGTTTTAATATTGCTTTCATAAAGTAAACTCCAGCAATATTAAAAGTAACGGCCACCAGCTCCATGCTCGCCAAAATACCTGCTTTCCAGTCACTGAAAGCAAACTAAAACAGAGCATGCCACATAAAAATAAAACAGGTAAAAAGACGGCTGCATATAGACGATTAAGCGGATCTACACTGGGATAAAAAGTTGCTATCAGTAATGACAGCGTAATACTTCCTATTACGCTGCCTAAAATAGCACAACTGATCAGCAATGCTTTTTGCATTAGAAATCAGCCTTTATATTCAACATAACATTACGAGGTTCACCGTAACGATTATTCCATTGAGGGGAGAAAAGACTTGAGTAATAACGTTTATCAAAAACGTTATTAATATTTAATGCTACAGACCAGTTTTCATGAATTTGGTAACCTAAACGCGTATTAAATATCGCATAGCCACCTTGGCGTAACGTAACTTCACCGTTTGTTTTGCTATATTCACTTTGTGCTTGAATACCACCACCCACACTCCACTTACGTGCATCCCAAGGTAACTGATAGTTTGTCCACGCTCTTACCATATGGCGAGGCACCAATGAATTAAAACTATTGCCTTTATTAAGAGTATCTTCTTTATATTCCGTATCAGTGTAGGTGTAGCCAACAGAGAGATCCCAAAATAGTGATAGATATCCTGTCCCTTCAATATCAAACCCTTGGCTAATCACTTTTCCGCCACTAATAAGATAGGTATTAAAACCACCGCCAGGATGTGCCGGATCTTCTTGTGGATTATTTTTCATATCAATACGGAAAATAGCGGCTGAGACGTTAAGACCACCGTTCATCAACGCACCTTTGATCCCAGTTTCAACCGTTTGTCCTTCAACGGGCTTCAACATTTCACCACTCCACGTTTTTCCTGTTTGTGGTTGATAAACCGTAGAATAACTGCTGTACCATGACCATTGAGGCGCAAAGTCCCAAATCAAACCACCATAAGGAGTAATTTTTCCATTTTCAGTAAACTTAGCTTGCGGTTTTGTCACTTCCCACCAGCTCGCTCTTGCGCCTGTAACCAGCGTAACAGGCTCTATAAGCTTGATCCGGCTCATTGCATAAACGCCAGTTTGTTCCGTTTTTGTCGCACCTTGAGAGGAATAACCTGTTATTTGTGGTTTTGCTACACTGTGAGGATCCCAGCGATAAATATTGACAGGTACATTGAGAGGCTCTTTAAATTGCCCAGTGTGCTGTTCTTCACTGGCCTTCGAGTAGCTCATTCCTACTATCACGTCATGTTGTAAGCCCCAACCTTTGAATTTTCCTGTGACGTTGGTATCAAGACTGGTTTGATAGTTATGGAACTTGTATGCTCCTCCCATTAACATGGCACCATCACCGGTTTCAGGATCGATATTTCCCCATGCTCCTGCATACAACAAACGCGCTTTAGCATATTGATAATCACCGTTGATTTTAAACAGCCAATCATCATTAATTTGATATTCAATTCCGGTAAATAAACGCGTGGTATCCCATTTAAAGCGATCCCAATCAGCATCTAAATAGGTTTTACGAGAAAGATGTAAATCACTCCCCTCTTTCCCCATTGGCACACCCGCCATATTGGTGATGGAGTCTATTGTTTGATATTGAATACCCGTACGTAATAGGGTGTTAGGCGTTAAATCCGCATCGACAGTGGCATAAATCAAGCGAGTCTTTTGATCTGAAATATCGTAGAAGAAATCTTTATCTTCCCATGCCATTACAACACGACCACGAACGCTACCCTCTTGATTTAAACGTCCCCCCACATCCACTTCACCGCGATAACGGTTCCAGCTTCCAGCCGTGAATGTTGCTTTTAATTGATCTTCTAAAGGTGCATGTTTACGTACCATATTGACGGTTGCCGCAGGGTTTCCCATTCCATGCATTAATCCGTTAGAGCCTTTTAAGATCTCAACTCGTTCATACACCGCCATATCTTGTGGTGAACTTGCCATATTTCCCATTAATGCAGGAACACCATCAAGCTCAAAAGAGTTAATTTGAAAACCACGAGCGTAATAAGCCGTTGTTAATAATACAAACGGGGCGCTGGTAATGCCATTGGCACGAGTCATCACTTCATCAAGAGTGTTTAGGTTTTGATTTTCTATTTGCTCTCTGTCTATCACAGAGACAGTTTGTGGGATCTCTCTGGGCTTTAGTGCCATTTTACTTAATGTACTCACGCCAGGAGCAAGATCATCGCGGTTTTGTGTCGCGCTTTCAGTCACCACCAAAACATCGACCGCTTTATTGTTTTCTGTTGCTGTATTTGCGATGGCAGAAAGTGAAAATAATGCGGTAGAACACAAGATAGCGCATTGTGTTAATGCCAATTTATTTTGTGTACGTTGATTTAATACTGGTGATAATGTCTGTGTTTTATCTAAGTTAGCTAAAGCAGAAATGTAAACCATACCCATCCCAAAATATTCAAATGATAATGGTTATCACTCTATCAATTTTGGGATTAGGGTATTTTAGATTGCCAAATTATCTCTTTCGATTGCCAATCGATATTACATCACAACGAATGAAGATCGAAAAACTCAATATGATCCACAAAAACGTGAGAACCATGTTGAAGATAATAACAATGCATTAGGCGAACCTTCTGCAATGACTTTTCCATCCTCTAGCACAATGACGTGATCTGCCCGTTTGGCAACATCAGGATCATGAGTGATCACAACTCGTGTGGATGTTAAATTTTCAAGATAAAGCGCGACTTTTTCACGACTAATTGTATCAAGGCTCGCGGTAGGCTCGTCTAAAAATAGAATTTTAGGATCGGCTAATAATGAACGCGCCAAGCATAGCCTTTGTTTTTGCCCACCAGAATAACGGTCTCCCTGTTCTCCCACATCGTCATCTAAATCCGCTTGGGTCAGCGATAAACCTAATGCATTAAGTAATTGTAAAATATCCTTATCACTGACTGTTGATTGCTCATCTTGCAATAATGACCAGCGTAAAGTGCCTTTAATTAATTGATTATGCTGAAATACGATTTGTCTTGTTTGCGCTAATACACTCTCAGATAAATCATTAACTTTTTTATCACCATAAAGAATTTGCCCTTTATCCGCATCAATAAGACGAGCTAAAACATGGAGTAGTGTTGTTTTACCTGCACCAGAACTCCCCACAACCGCAGTCATTTTTTTATCAGGACAACAGACTGAAATATCAGAAAGAATGGCTTTACCTGTATGGTTATTAACATGGAGATGTTCACAATGGATCTGATAATTTTTCGGTGCTTCACTCTCTATTGGGCTATGTAATATTGGTGTATTCAACGCATTCTTAATTAAAGTGAGTGACTGTTTACTTTGTCTTAATGCTTGATCAATATGAGAAAGCTGAAATAACGGCTCAATAAAGCGGGCAATTAATACAACAACGGCTAACCACTGCGCTAAAGTAAGATAATTAGCATCAACATTTATCACCCCAATCACGAGCACAGCGATAAAAATAACCTGAATACAGAGAGAAAAAATTAAATGGTAAGGTAAACTTCGCTGTAATAACTGTACTTGTTGGTGATGTTGCGCTAGTAAATCTTGCTGTAACTGCTGTGAGAACAGTGAATTTTGCCCACTTTTTCGCAGTAATGCCTGATGTTGTGCAAAATTAGCCAATGTTTTAGCCGCAACAGCCTCTGCTGTTTGCAGTGTTACTTCTTGTCTATACAGCCCTTTGGCACTTATTCGCATCACTGCAACAAGTAATAATGTAGCCACTATAAAAATCAACGCAAAAGTGACGTTATAAAATAAAAGCCCCATAATCACTGTTAATGGTGTAACCACAACACTGATAACAGGTGCAAGTAAATGGGCTGGAATACTCATTGCGCTCATCGCTGCACCTGAGCATAACGTTTGTGCTTGAGGCGGTGGCGTTAAACTACGCGGTAAATGACGGATCAAGGCTTGGACTAAGATCTTCATCACCGTCGTACCCGCAAGAAAACCTTTTAGTGTCGCAATATACTGAAAAATAAGTGTAATTAATGTTAATCCCGCTAACATCCATAAATATTGGCTTGGTCCTTGATGCCAATAGATAATAATGGGTAATAATAATAAACCACATAGCCCTTCTAAAATGGCACTCAACACCATAAAACTAAGTGGATATTTTAAAGATAAGAGTAATGAAACAAAGGGATTAGTCTTCATTTTGCTCTCCTTGTTTTTGTACAAAGTCTTGATAAGCAGAGCAATTAACTAATAACTCATCATGATGCCCTATTGCGATTAATTTACCTTCAGCCATAAACATCACTCTGTCTGCTTGTTGTGCTAAAACCAGTGAATGTGTGACGACGACTCGTGTCATGGTTTTATTTTTTATCGCCACAAAAATCTTTTGTGCATTATCAGGATCAAGTGCAGAGGAGGGTTCATCGGCTAACAACAGAGGGTTATTGGCAATAAAAGCGCGAGCAATGGCAAGGCGTAGAGCTTCACCACCAGATAATGCAATTTCATCATTAATAACGGTTGATAAACCTTGCGGTAAATTCTTTATGACTTCAGTTAAATTGGTTTCATTGATGGCTGATTGCAACTGTTGCTCGCTACAATCGGGATCAAACAACAACAAATTATCGCGAATAGAATAAGGCAATGGTGCACTATTTTGCATCACCACAGTGGTTATCTGGTTTAGTGCATTACGTGAATATGCCTGTAAATTCTGATCCTCAACAAAAATCTCACCTGATGTTGCATCCATAAATCGAGCAATCAGTTGTAGCAAAGAGCTTTTACCTGCACCAGAAGATCCAACAATGGCAATAAACTCGCCTTTCTTAATTTCAAAATTAATATTATCGAGGATCTTTTTATCCCCATAAGAGAGGCAAACAGAGTGTGCTGTTAACGCGACAGCATGAGATATCGTCTCGGTCGATAAATCACCATATTGCATTTCAGGCTGATTTAATAATTGCTGAATTCGCTGTGCTGATTGTTTTGCAGCACGTAAAGCATCGCCACCATGCCCCATTGCCATAACAGGCTCTGCGATACGTCTTAATAATAAAATAAACAGTAATAAATCGGCTAATGGCAACGCGTGTTCAAAAATAGTTGCACCCAGTAATAGCCATCCCGTTAATAGCGTGGCACTTAATAATAGCTGAGTAAGTGATCCTAATAATCCAACTCGTTTAACCCAATTTTGAAAATGAAAAACAAAATTAAATAAGGCTTTTTCTGTTTTACTGATAATGCCTTTATGCGGGAATTGACGCGCGATAAGTGGGTTTTCGGCAAGAAGTTGATAATCGCCAAAGAGTATTTTCATCGCACTATCACGCTGTTCACAATAGGTTTGATAACGTGATGATTGTGTTTGTTTAAAACAAAAATAAGCAATGATTAAAGGAATAAGAGAGAAAACCAGTAAAAAAGGATTTAATGTTGATAGCACAATAATAGCGATAACAGGAACAACGATTAATTGCACGATATCAGCAGGTGCATGAGCAATTAATTGATGTAATGCTTTAATATCTCGCTGAACATATTGATTAATACCATTTTTCCCTTGGTTAACGAACCAATTCAATGGTAATTTTTGCATTTTTTCTGATAGTGCTAACCGTAAATGATAGGTTAATTTAGCATCCATTAAATGCGTTAAATGAAAGGCAATAGTCTGCGAAATAAGCCATACAATGCCACCAATAACCGCAATGGTTAGCCAGAACGTATTAGTAGAAGGGAAAGAAATAATAAGTTGATAAAGTGCTAACCAAGGTACTAAAGAGCTAAAACCTGCAACAGCTTGTAGTAACAGCGCACCTATTAATAAAGGGCGATAAGGACGTAACAACGCCCATAATTCATTATGCATAATAATCTCCACAACATCTTGTGGCACTATAACGAAAAGCGTATTTTCCCTCTAGCAACAAGACTTTAGATTGCGTGACTATTACTTTCGATTTAGATGCATTTTGCTTATTTATTAAGCAAGATGGGAACGGGAGAATTAATTAAGCGTTTAATAGATGACAAATCAAGCGATGAAGATAATTAATATACCGATAAACCTAATAAAATCAATTAAGGCGTGAAATGCCCTTTGCGTACATCGCCCGGTAATATACCAAAACGTTTACGAAACGCGACGGAAAAATGAGCGGGTGTATACCCAACATAATAGGCAACACTGGAGATAGATTCCCCTTCATTTAGCAACATATTATATGCGGTTTGTAAACGATACTCTTGTAGCCAACCATAAACAGAATTACCAAATAATTGACGAAAACCTTGAGTCAGTTTTCGAGTATTTAGTCCCACACGAGTTGCTAATATTTCAAGCTTGGGTGGCGTTTCCATTTCAGCAATTAAAATTTCTTTGGCTTGTTTTAAACTGTTTTTTTCACGCTGACTTAATGGCCGATTGGCTGGCTCTTGTTCATGACATAAATATTGCAAACTTAATGAAGCAAATTCGCAGGCTTTACCTGAGTAGTAAAGTGGTTTTAAGGAGTCGTGAACCGGATTTTGGAATAACTGCATGGTTAACGCTAAAAACGTGTTATCCAAAGTCAGATGATGCAACATAAGTGATTGGTTTTGTCGCAGTATTGGAGGTAATAAAATATGTTGTTGCTCAAGCCACTGAGATGATAATTGCAATAATGTATATCTTAGCGGATCGCCAGATTTAAATTGATTCAATAAAGAATAACGTTCAACACTATTAGCAATAAAAATACTCGGTGTTGCTATCTCTATTTTCTGTCCATTGACACTTTCACTAATCACACTTCCACTATGAACCGCCACTAAATTAAAGCCGGCTTGATAAGTCTCTTCAATATGCAGATCTTCTGTGGTTTCTAATACCCCTTGTCGTAATAGAATTTGGTCTTGAAAGCGATATTCTTCAACCTGCTGATGCTTAGGTTGATAACCAATATATGAATAGAATGAAGAGTGTTGAGACATAATAGAAAGATATCAGCAGAGTAAATAATCAGCTATATTCTCAAACACGCAACGAAATAGCAATCATTATCATTTATATCCAACTATCACAAAAAATAATTTAAAAGACAGGGTGCTTGTACCAAAACTCTGACAACTTGAAGAAAAATTGGGAGGGAGAAAACCTCCCTCCAACCAAGCTATTTATTACACATCAAAATAGCTTGAACGACTGTGTTTCCATTACTAATGTTAAGTGAACATAATCGTTCGCCTACAATTATTGTAAAACATAGAACAGTCACACAGATAACCGTAATGCCAAATAAGGTTATTTTCGTCAATTTCATTGACTCCTTTCGGAAAAGGAGACAGAATCAAGTTGTTGATGTTTGAGTCTGTCCCCGGATTTTATGAAAATAGAATTCGGGGCTTTTCTCTTTTTGGCTCTTGCAAAATGCTTGAACCAAAATGATCCAAGCACCCGCCAATATAGTAACAGAAATTTCTCTATTCCCTATACCTTATCCGTAGTAAATAACAAATTTAAACCAATTAAAACAGTACGTTACTCAATCTCGTAAAATAATTTTCTCTTGACTCAAGCGACAAAAAAAGACAAAATCAACCCGCTAAAACAAAGAAATTAACTTATTTTATTTTCTTGACTCCTTACTTGAAAAAAAGATCCGCACCCACTTCTTTGTTTTGCACTAGCCCCAAATAAATTTATTTGGGGCTATCTTTTTTATATCAAATAGAAAAATAAAAAATCCCGAATACAAGTCTCCTTATATTCGGGATCATTATTACAACAATAAATAACCTTAAGATTTACTTATCTTTTCGTGCATTTCTTGAACTGAGATAACACTTTCCGTAGGGTCCGCTGTTAATGACAGCGTTGTCGCAAACCCGCCATTTAACGTCGTGTCATAATGGACTTTATATCTTAATGCACTACGACGAATAATTTTAGAATCTTCAATGGCTTGACGACCAGAAGTCGTATTAACAATATAGTCATATTCACCATTTTTGATTCTATCTTCAATATGCGGCCGACCTTCATGAACCTTATTAACTAAACGTGGGTTTATTCCCGCCTCACCTAATACAATGGCTGTACCATGTGTAGCATCTAATTCAAATCCACTTTTTAGTAATTTCGTTGCTAAATCAACAACTCGCTTTTTATCACCAGCACGCACAGAAAGAAGCGCTCTGCCTTTTTTCTTCATGGTAGAACTGCTGCCTAACATCGCTTTAGCAAAGGCTTGAGCAAAGGTTGCACCAACGCCCATCACTTCACCAGTTGAACGCATTTCAGGTCCTAAAATCGGATCAACACCTGCAAACTTATTGAAAGGTAAAACCACCTCTTTTACAGAGTAATAAGGTGGAATAACTTCTTTTGTAACTCCCTGCTCTTCAAGGCTTTGACCAATCATGACACGCGCAGCGACTTTGGCTAATGGCACACCTGTGGCTTTTGACACAAAAGGTACGGTACGAGCAGCACGAGGATTGACTTCGATAAGGTAAACATCGTTACCTTTCACCGCAAATTGTGCATTCATCAACCCTTTTACACCTAATTCAAACGCAAGCTCACGGACTTGCTTACGCATCACATCTTGAATTTCTTGGCTTAGGGTATAAGCAGGCAATGAGCAAGCAGAGTCACCAGAGTGAACACCCGCTTGTTCGATATGCTCCATAATGCCGCCAATCACGACTTGCTTACCGTCACAAATCGCATCAATATCGACTTCAATTGCATCATCAAGAAAACGGTCTAACAACACTGGCGCATCATTTGACACACTCACTGCGGTTTGGAAATAGCGACGTAAATCGACTTCATCGTAAACAATCTCCATTGCGCGTCCACCAAGAACATAAGACGGACGAACCACCAGCGGATAGCCAATCAATTGTGCTTTTTCTACAGCCTCTTCTAAAGCGGTTACAGTGGCATTTTCAGGCTGTTTAAGCCCTAATTTATCAACTGCTTTTTGGAAACGTTCACGATCTTCTGCTTTATCAATAGCATCTGGCGTTGTGCCAATAACTGGCACCCCTTCAGCTTCTAGCGCTCTGGCGAGTTTTAATGGTGTTTGTCCACCATATTGCACGATAACCCCTTTCGGCTTTTCAATTCGTACAATTTCAAGTACATCTTCTAATGTGACAGGTTCAAAATAGAGTCTGTCAGAAGTATCGTAATCTGTTGAAACCGTTTCAGGGTTACAGTTCACCATAATGGTTTCGTAACCGTCTTCACGCAACGCAAGCGCGGCATGAACACAGCAATAATCAAATTCTATTCCTTGCCCTATACGGTTTGGTCCACCACCTAAGATCATGACTTTAGGTTTATCTTGATGTGGATTTGCCTCGCACTCTTCTTCATAAGTCGAGTACATATAAGCCGTATCCGTAGCAAATTCTGCTGCACAAGTATCAACACGTTTATAGACCGGATGGAGTTGATATTGCTCCCGTAACTGGCGAATAACAGGCTCTTTTACGTTAAGTATTTTAGCTAAACGTGCATCAGCAAAACCTTTACGTTTTAACTGACGTAAGAAATCAGCATTTAAGCCTTTTATACCGACTTCGCTGACTTTTTCTTCAAGGCGAACGATTTCTTCTATTTGAACTAAGAACCAGCGATCAATATTGGTGAGGTTAAATACACCATCAACGGATAGCCCTGCTCGGAAGGCATCCGCGATATACCAAATTCGGTCAGAGCCTGCTTCTTTTAGCTCACGGCGAATTTTCGTTAACGCTTCTGGGTCGTCTAAATCGACTTTAGGATCAAACCCTGTCGCCCCCACTTCGAGGCCTCGTAATGCTTTTTGCAAAGATTCTTGTTGTGTTCTACCAATTGCCATCACTTCGCCAACAGATTTCATTTGCGTTGTTAATCTGTCATTGGTTCCTGCAAATTTTTCAAAGTTAAAGCGAGGAATTTTTGTCACAACATAATCAATAGAAGGTTCGAAAGAGGCTGGTGTTCGCCCTCCAGTGATATCATTCATCAACTCATCGAGGGTGTAACCTACAGCTAATTTTGCAGCGACTTTCGCAATTGGGAAGCCTGTCGCTTTAGATGCCAGCGCTGATGAACGAGAAACCCGAGGATTCATTTCGATAACAATCAAGCGCCCTGTTTTAGGATCAACAGCAAACTGAACGTTAGAACCGCCCGTTTCAACACCTATTTCACGTAATACCGCCATCGAGGCATTACGCATAATTTGATATTCTTTGTCAGTAAGTGTTTGTGCTGGCGCGACGGTAATGGAATCGCCTGTATGAATTCCCATTGCATCGAAGTTTTCGATAGAGCAGACGATAATGCAGTTGTCGTTTTTATCACGCACAACTTCCATTTCATACTCTTTCCAACCAATTAGAGATTCATCAATTAACAGTTCATTAGTGGGTGATAAATCTAAGCCTCGCGTACAAATTTCTTCAAATTCTTCACGATTATAGGCGATCCCGCCCCCCGTTCCGCCCATTGTGAATGAAGGGCGAATAATACAAGGAAAACCCACTTGTTCAGCAACAGCAAAGGCTTCATCAAGATTATGTGCAATACCTGAACGCGCAGTATCTAAACCGATTTTTTTCATCGCTTTATCAAAGCGTTGTCTATCTTCTGCTTTATCAATTGCATCGGCTGTTGCACCAATCATGGTGACGCCAAATTCAGCCAAGACACCTTGGCGCTCTAGCTCTAGCGCACAGTTCAGTGCCGTTTGCCCACCCATTGTTGGCAATACCGCATCAGGGCGCTCTTTTTCAATAATTTTTCTCACAACTTGCCAGTGAATAGGCTCGATGTACGTTGCATCGGCCATTTCAGGATCGGTCATAATGGTTGCAGGATTTGAATTTACCAAAACAACTCGATATCCCTCTTCACGTAGGGCTTTACATGCTTGCGCGCCTGAATAGTCAAATTCACACGCTTGCCCGATAACAATCGGCCCAGCACCTAAAATCAGGATTGTTTTGATATCTGTTCTTTTAGCCATTTTCTTTCGCTCCTGATTTATTTAGTTGTCACTGATTGCAGGTTTTGACGATATTGCGCGATAAGCTCGATAAAGTGATCAAAAAGCGGTGCTGCATCATGTGGCCCTGGGCTAGCTTCTGGGTGACCTTGGAAACTGAATGCAGGTTTATCCGTGCGATGAATACCTTGTAAAGAACCATCAAATAGAGATTTATGTGTCACACGTAAATTGGCAGGAAGAGAGGTTTCATCAACGGCAAATCCATGATTTTGCGCTGTGATCATCACCGTATTTTTATCTAAATCTTTAACAGGATGATTACCACCGTGGTGACCAAATTTCATTTTGATGGTTTTTGCACCGCTAGCTAATGCTAATAGCTGATGCCCTAAACAAATACCAAATACCGGAATATCAGTGGTTAAAAAGGTTTGAATGGCATTAATGGCATAATCACAAGGCTCTGGATCCCCGGGACCATTGGAAAGAAAAATACCATCAGGAGAAAGCGCTAACACATCTTGAGCTGACGTTTGAGCGGGTACCACAGTAACTTGGCATCCTCTATCCACCAGCATACGTAAAATATTACGTTTCACACCGAAATCATACGCCACAATATGCAATGGCAATTCAGTCGCTAATTTAGCTTCTGGTAATTCATTTTCTAGTGTCCAACTTCCTTGAGTCCACGAGTAAGGCTGTTTGACGGTGACTGTTTTGGCTAAATCCATGCCTTTTAAGCCGGGAAAGGCTTTAGCTTTTTCGAGGACAAGTTTGGTATCGGGATGTTTACCAGCGATAATACAGCCGTTTTGCGCGCCTTTTTCTCTCAATAAGCGCGTTAATTTACGTGTATCAATATCCGCTATCGCAACAATGTTATGGCGTTTAAGATAATCAGATAACGTTTCTTCAGCACGATAGTTGCTCATCACTAATGGTAAGTCGCGAATAATTAAACCTTGAGCATGGATTGTTTCTGATTCTTCGTCTGAACGATTAACGCCGGTATTGCCAATGTGGGGATAAGTGAGAGTAACAATTTGTTGGGAGTAAGAAGGGTCGGTTAATATTTCTTGATAACCGGTCATGGAAGTATTAAAAACGACTTCACCGATGGCGGCGCCTTCTGCGCCAATCGACTTGCCGTGGAATTCGGTCCCATCTTCTAGAACCAGTATAGCTTTTCTAATCAAAACGCCCTCCAGAGAATAATAAATCACATTTCATGCATATTAATTCAGATTTAAGACTCTAAATCAATGCCAAAAACATAAAATTGGGCAAATTTTTGGCAAATTGGGCGCATTCTAAAGATCGAACAAGCAGATGTCTAGAAAAAACACCTTTTTAATTTAAAAAATATCAATTATTAGCAAATTAGTCATCTAAGTGACAATTTACACCAGCGATCTTACAAATTTAACCGTTTGCTTACCAAGTTAATTTAAAAACTGATCTTAAATAGGAAAAAAAGAGGATTTTTGACATTAAGAAAGGAAATATAGGCAAGAATACAGAGAAAATAGATATAAAAAACACACATACAAATAATTAAGAACAAAAATCAATAAAAACTCATAATTGAAAAAATAATCATGAGTTTTCATTACATTATAAATTTAATAAATTATAAATCTTCCAGTGAAAGCACATCTTTCATATTATATAAACCTGATTTTTTAGATCTTAACCAAATAGCTGCTTTAACAGCACCATTTGCAAAGGTCATTCGACTAGAAGCCTTGTGGCTTATCTCTACACGCTCACCAATATCAGCAAAAATGGCAGTGTGCTCACCCACAATATCACCTGCTCGAATAGTAGCAAAACCAATGCTTTGAGGATCACGCTCTCCCGTATGCCCTACTCGTTCATAAACAGCACACTCTTTAAGATCACGACCTAACGCATCTGCAATAGATTCACCCATTGCTAATGCAGTGCCTGATGGTGCATCAACTTTATGGCGATGGTGTGCTTCTACAATTTCAATATCACTGTAAGATCCCATCACTTTCGCTGCTTTTTCAAGTAACTTAAGTACTAGATTGACACCGACACTAAAGTTAGCGGCAAACACAATTGGAATAATTTTGGCGGCATTTTCAATGGCTTGTTTACCTTCATCATCAAAGCCGGTCGTACCAATAATCATGCCTTTTTTCTGTTCTACGCAAAATGCAATATGAGAAAGCGTTCCTTCAGGGCGTGTAAAATCAATTAATACATCAAATTCACCCGCTTGAGCCAGCAAGTTATCGGTGATTGTGACACCAATATGCCCGATGCCCGCTAATTCTCCAGCATCAGTGCCAATCAATGAAGAATTAGTACGCTCAAAAGCAGCACCTAAAACGGTTCCTTCTTGTTGAGAAATTGCCTGAATTAATTGGCGTCCCATACGACCACCCGCGCCAACAACGGCAAGACGAAGTTCTTTTGCAGACATAACTAAATTTCTCCTTAACAATACTTATTGTCTCTATTTATTGTTTACAGATTAGCGATGTCATCCACTTGATGCCAGCATTTAACGTTCAAGATAAGAAAAACACACAAAATCGTGGTCATTATCAGTAAAAGAGATGAACAGCATGATTATTCATTTAACTTTACTTTACACATAAAAAAAGCAGCGTTATTCACGCTGCTTTTTAAATTCACTATCACATTTAAGTGAGATTATTCGATAACTTTATAATCTAGGCGAAGCTCTTTAGGTACTTCAAAAACAATATTTTCTTCACGCCCTGATAATTCAATCACCTCATCAGCACCAAAGGTCTTTAAACGTTCTAATACTTGTTGAACCAAAATATCGGGTGCTGAAGCCCCTGCTGTAACGCCAACAATATTTGCATTAGCCACCCATGACTCATCAATATCTTCAAAACTATCGATCAGATAAGAAGGCTTACCTGCACGCTGTGCAAGCTCCGCTAGACGATTAGAGTTTGATGAGTTTTTAGAGCCAACGACAAATACAACATCCGCTTTTTCAGCAAGCTCTCTCGCAGCTTCTTGGCGATTGGTTGTTGCGTAACAGATATCATCTTTACGAGGCCCAATAATTTTGGGGAAGCGTGCATTTAAAGCATCAATCACTTCAGATGTATCATCAACAGAAAGCGTTGTTTGAGTCATAAAGCAAAGATTATCTTCATCTTTCACTTCTAATTTCCACACATCAGCTGGCGACTCAACTAAATACATTCCCCCTTCAGGGTTATTGTATTGCCCCATTGTGCCTTCAACTTCTGGGTGTCCTGCATGACCGATTAAAATCGCTTCTTTGCCTTTACGGCTCGCTCTTGCCACTTCCATATGAACTTTAGTTACTAACGGACAAGTCGCATCATAAAGCATCGTTAAATTACGTGAGCGAGCTTCTTGACGAATAGCTTGAGAAACACCATGTGCAGAAAAAATTAAAATCGCGTTATCGGGGACTTCTGAAATTTCTTCAATAAAAATAGCGCCACGTTCACGTAAGTCGTTAACGACATAGCGGTTATGAACGACCTCGTGACGAACATAAATAGGTGCGCCATAGATTTCCAGAGCGCGGTCAACAATGCTGATAGCTCGGTCAACACCCGCACAAAAGCCTCGTGGGTTAGCCAGCAGTATTTGCATGTGTTGTTTCCTCCTCAGGATTGATGCTGACAACTTCAATATCAAATGTCACTTCTTCTGATGCTAACGGATGATTAAAATCAACGGTTACAGAATCTTCAGTGACATCTCTTACAATGCCCGGCATTTCACTGCCATTCATTGCTGTAAATAGCATGATAGTGCCTGCCTCAGGCACACCAGACTCTACAAAGTCAGAAGGCATAAAGTATTGGAGCAAGTCGGGATTGTATTTACCAAAAAGATGTTCACCCGCAAGCGTAAAGGTTTTTTTATCTCCCGTTGATAATCCCAATAATTCAGCTTCTAAGGCTGGCGATAAACTTTCATCACCTAAACGAAAAAGGGCGGGTTTACCATGCGCTTGTGTAGATTCAGCAACAGAGCCATCGGCTAACTTTAAAGTGAAATTCAGCAACACAGCGCTGTCGTTGAGTACCTGCATAACCATACTAATACCTTCTATTAAGCGTAACCCCCGCCATAAGGCAGGGGTTATTTTAGTTAACTTCTTGTCTGATTACTTTTGCTTTTTTGTATCTTGAGGGCTGGCATTTTTATCAGGAAAAAAGCTCTCAATAATAATAAGCCCTGCACCAATACAAATGCCCATATCAGCAATATTAAAGGTCGGCCAATGCCAATCTCCGATATAAACATCAAGAAAGTCGATGACAAACCCGTGGATCAGACGATCAGAGAGATTACCCAATGCTCCGCCAATAATGAGCGCATAAGCAATGTTACTTAGTTTGGCACTCGCTTTGTTTTTATACATCATTACCAATAAAGTAATGCAGATTGCCAATGCAATCAGTGCAAAAAACCAACGTTGCCATCCCCCTTTATCTGCTAAAAAGCTAAAGGCTGCACCATAGTTATGGGCGTAAGTGAAGTTGAAAAAAGGCATCACGGCAACAGATTCATACAGACGAAATGTCTGCATGAAATACTGTTTCGTTCCTAAATCCAACACCACTACGGCGACAGCTAGCCATAGCCAGCGTAAACCTGTAGAGCAAAGTGTTTTCTTCATTAATTAAGCAAACTTACGTTCTTCACCGTTACCGGCTACGTTAGTAACACAGCGTCCGCATAATTCAGCGTGTTCCGCTACTTGACCGATATCTGTCGCATAATGCCAACAACGAGGGCATTTTTCGCCATCTGCTTTGTTAAAGGCGATTTTTAAACCCGCCATATCAGAAGCTAATGCTGTTTCTGGTGCTTCATTAATATCTGCCACTTTCGCTTGAGAAGTTAATAAAACAAAACGTAGTTCGTTACCTAACGCATTTAACTTATCTGCTAAAGCTTTATCTGCATACAGCGTTACTGAGGCTTCTAAAGAGCCACGCAGTTGTTTATCTGTACGCGCTTGCTCTAATACTTTGTTGACTTCACCACGAACGGCAAGTAATTCAGCCCAGTAGTCATCATTTAAGGTTTCTGACGCATCTAAGCCGAATAAATCGGTATACCATTCTTCCGTTAAGACATATTTTGCACGTTCGCCTGGTAACTCATTCCAGATCTCATCTGCAGTGAATGACATAACTGGCGCCATCCAACGAACTAATGCTTCACAGATATGGAATAACGCTGTTTGGCAACTACGACGAGCAATGCTATCGCTTTTCGCGGTGTACTGTCTGTCTTTGATGATATCTAAGTAGAAAGACCCCATTTCCACTGAACAGAACTGCATCAGGCGCTGAATAACATTATGGAAATCATAATTTTCATAATGTTTTAGGATATCCGCTTGTGCTGCTTTCGCACGACCTACTGCCCAGCGATCTAACGTGACCATATCTTCTGGCTTAACTTGGTGTTTTGCAGGATCAAATCCATTTAAGTTAGCTAAGAAGAAACGCGCAGTATTACGAATACGGCGATAAGTATCTGCTGAACGTTTTAAGATCTCATCAGATACCGCAATTTCACCTGTGTAATCTGTTGATGCAACCCATAAACGTAGGATATCAGCGCCCAGTTTATCCATTACATCTTGTGGGCTTACTGTGTTACCGATAGATTTAGACATTTTACGGCCTTGTCCATCTACGGTAAAACCATGCGTTAACACTTCACGGTAAGGCGCTTTGCCTTTGATTGCAGTCGAGATCATCAGTGAAGACATAAACCAGCCACGATGTTGGTCAGAGCCTTCTAAGTACATATCTGCTGAATTGCCGTGGAATTCAGGACGCGCATCAACAACTGTTGAGTGTGTTGATCCTGAATCGAACCAAACATCCAGTGTATCTGGCGTTTTCATGTAATCGTCAGCTTCATCACCCAGCACTTCGCGGATATCTAAATCCCACCATGCTTGAATACCACTCACTTCAACACGTTTTGCCACTTCTTCCATTAACTCTAAAGTACGTGGATGTGGCTCTTGAGTCTCTTTGTGAACAAACAGAGACATTGGCGTTCCCCAAGTACGCTGACGAGAGATACACCAGTCAGGACGGTTTTCAACCATTGATTCAATACGTGCTTGACCCCAATCAGGGATCCATTTAACACCTTTGATCTCTTTTAATGATTGCTGACGTAAACCGTTTTTATCCATGCCAATAAACCATTGTGGTGTAGCACGGAAAATAACCGGAGTTTTATGTCTCCAGCAACATGGATAACTGTGTTGCATGGCTTCGTGATGTAATAGAGCGCCTTTTTCTTTTAACAGCTCTACAATCACATCATTCGCTTTAAAAACAAACACGCCATCTAATGTTGGATAAGTACCAGCCAAGTAACAACCATTTGGACCAACTGGGTTTGCGACTTCTAAACCGTATTTTTGACCAACAACGAAGTCATCAGGGCCGTGGCCTGGTGCAGTATGAACAGCACCTGTACCCGCTTCTAAAGTAACGTGATCACCTAAAATTGCAGGTACATCAAAGCCCATAAATGGATGATTAAAGCGCAGTAGTTCTAAATCAGCACCCTTGCATTCGCCTAAAACAGTCCAGCTTGTTACGCCAATACGCTTCATTACGCCTTCAACAAGATCAGCGGCTAAAATCACGCATTCATCGTTAAAAGAGACTAACGCGTAATTAAATTCAGCATTTAATGCGATAGCGCGGTTAGCAGGTAATGTCCAAGGCGTTGTTGTCCAGATAACCAAAGAAATAGGCTTATCTGTTGTTGCATGGAATTTTGCAGCAACTGCGTTTGGATCAACGGCGGTGAAACGCACATCAATCGAAGGTGAAGTTTTATCGTAATATTCAACTTCAGCTTCTGCCAGCGATGAACCACATGCAGTACACCAGTGAACAGGTTTAGCCCCTTTTAACAGGTGACCATTTGCGATAATGCGCGCTAATGCACGGATAGTATTCGCTTCAGTTTTATAGTCCATTGTAAGATAAGGTTTTTCCCAATCTCCTAGAACACCTAAACGAATAAAATCTTTTTTCTGTGCTTCAATTTGCTCGTAAGCGTATTTACGGCATTCCTCGCGGAATTGCGCTGCAGATATTTTCTCTCCTGGTTTACCTACGATTTGTTCAACTTTTAGTTCGATAGGTAATCCGTGACAATCCCATCCTGGAATGTACGGAGAATCAAAGCCTGACAGCCCTTTGGATTTAATAATAATATCTTTGAGAATTTTGTTTACTGAGTGACCAATATGAATATTGCCGTTGGCGTATGGAGGGCCATCGTGCAAAATAAATGTTTTCTTACCACTTTTAGCCTGACGAATTGCTTGATACAAACCTTCTTTGTACCAACGTGATAACATCTCTGGCTCGCGCTTTGCTAAATCCCCGCGCATAGGGAACCCTGTTTCTGGTAAGTTCAGGGTATTTTTATAGTCACTCATTCGATTCTCAGTTCCAATTTTCCGCTAGTTTATGACTCCGACCGCTGCGATAAAAAATCCCTAGCAGTAGCCACATCATCTGCGATTTGCTGCTTCAATGCATCCAATGATGCAAATCGCTGTTCATTACGTAATTTCTTTCGTAACACAACATCAATACGACGTCCATATAAATCCATATTAACGTCGATTAAATGAACTTCTAATTGTACGCCCTTCCCTTGTACAGTAGGACGACTTCCGATATTTGCCACACCGGGTAAAGGTGATTGATTATCTGATAAATAGACATCAACGGCATAAACGCCTTTAACTGGTGCAACTAAGCGTTTCATAGGAATATTGGCTGTCGGAAAACCAATGGTTCTACCCAATTCATTACCATGAACAACACGCCCACAAACGCTGTAAGGGTGTCCTAGTAGTGATTCAGCAAGAACTAAATCATCATTGAGTAACGCTTCTCGTACCGCAGTGCTACTGATACGCAATCCTTTATCGCAATAACTTTCTGTATTCGCGACTTCAAATCCATATCTAACACCGGCTTGTTGTAAAAAATGGAAATCACCTTCACGGTTTTTGCCAAAGCGAAAATCATCGCCAATAGCAAGAAACTTTACCCCTAACTTATTCACCAAGAGTGATGAAACAAATTCTTCTGGGGTTTGTGCCGCAAATTGTTTATCAAATTTGACACACAAAAGGTAATCAATACCACATTCAGCTAAATACTTAATCTTGTCTCGTAAACGAGTCAGACGCGCTGGTGCCTTTTCTGGTAAAAAGAACTCAAGTGGCTGAGGCTCAAATGTCATCACAACCGTGGGTAATCCTCGCTGTGATGCCTCTTGCTTCAAATGTTTCAATAATGCCTGATGGCCTCTATGGACACCATCAAAATTCCCAATCGTCAGAACGCAACCGTGGTGTAGCGCTCTAATATTTTGTATACCGCGAATTAGCTCCATAACTGGCTCAATACCGTGGAAATTATTGGATTATACCTTGTCAAAGGCTTGAGAGTAACCCAATATATCAATGTTTATTGATGAGTAATATCTCGACAAGTCGATTCACTGTTATTCTTAAATTTGATTGCTCACATCAAACAAAAAATGGACTATCACTCACTTCTTGGTTATAAAATCGCATAAAATCAAGCGTAGATCCTATTAGAATCTATTATTTATTACTCATATACACGATTTTGATGATTTTTTCACTCAAAAGACTGTATTCTACCCGTCTTAACTGATAAAATCTTGCGCCATCACAACGAAACAAGTGTCGCGTACAACGACGCTAATTTTGTATAAATCCATTGACAAACTTAGGTTGAAAAGGCATATTCCTTCACCTTTGTATTTGTCCTCGCTAGAATATATTTGGGAGTTGGAACTTGGCTAATATCAAATCAGCTAAGAAACGTGCGGTTCAGTCTGAAAAGCGTCGTCAGCACAACGCAAGCCGTCGTTCTATGATGCGTACTTACATCAAAAAAGTATACGCAGCAGTTGCTTCAGGTGATAAAGAAGCAGCACAAAAAGCATTTAATGACATGCAACCGATTGTTGACCGTCAGGCAACTAAAGGCTTAATTCACAAGAATAAAGCTGCACGTCATAAAGCTAATCTGCAAGCACAAATCAAAGCAATGTAATATTGCTTTCTTGTGTTATAAAAAACCGGCTTATGCCGGTTTTTTGTTGTCTACGGTTTAATCGCAATCTACTTATGGGTTTGCAACGCTCTTTTTATCCCCATTAAAGAGTTCAGAAAAATCAGTATTACAAACACGTTGAACTGCTGGATGTTGGATCATTCGCTCTGCAAAAATCGCATAGTACTCTTCTTTTACCGTATCAAGCTTCCCAATCTCTTCGATATTACTTTGAGCAAAAGTTTCATCGGTATACAGTGAAGGTGCTACAAAGATAGCATTATAATTTAAGCCGAATGCTTTCATTAATGCCGCATCATCAAACTCACCCAATATTTCTACTTGCAGGTTTTTATTACGTATCCATGTTAATAAATGGCGACCTAACATATATCGACGCCCCGGAATAAGGAGTTTTCGCTCTTCTAAGCATTCAGGAAACGGTTTTTCAGGAAGAGGGTGACTGCAAAAAAAGCTCATATTACATTCGCCAAGTTTTACAGAGAACAAACCTTCTTGTTGTGACGAATCCACTGGGCAATCTGATAGGATCATATCCAGCTTATGCTGGCTTAATTGCTCTAGTAATAGTTCATGAGTAGATTCAAAACAACGCAGATGGATTTGCTCATTATCAATAACAGCCGTTTCTAATACGCGACTGACTAATTGTTTTGATAACGCATCCGCAACACCGACATCAAACAGTAAATTCGATTCACGACTGTAATTAACGATATCCAGCATTTCTTGGCTGAGCATAAACATTTTATCGGCATAACGAAAAATAAGCTGACCCAATTCTGAAGGAACTAATCCCCTTCCTTGGCGTTTAAATAACTTGCCACCCAATCTTTCTTCTAATGCTTTAATTTGCCCTGTAATTGTCTGAGGTGTCAGATACAGCGCTTGCGCTGCACCCACAACAGAGCCTTCTTTACACACATGCCAAAAATAATAAAGATGGTTAAAATTGAGATGTGACACCCGCATAGCTATCTTCCTTTCAACTTCTGTGCTTCAAACACAGACTATGTAATAACGCATTAGTGTGCGATTGGCTTTCCTTGCATCCAATCCTCATAAAAACACCTACGGCACAATACACTGTATTGCACCGTAGGTTTAAATATATAACTCGGTATTTATTGTGTTGAGAAACTCAAGTCCGTAATAAATTTCCCTATATTGACTTCGTTTTTAACTTCGGTAAAACAGAACGAAGTAACAAATATCCCACAACAGCGGCTACTGTTGAACCGACTAAAATACCAAGCTTAGCATAGGTATTATAAGCTTCATCCGCGCCATCAAATGCTAACCCTGCGATAAAGATAGACATAGTAAAACCGATACCACATAGCACAGATACTGCAAATATTTGCTTAAGATTAATCGCATCTGGTAATTTTGCAATGCCTAGTTTTACCGAAATCCAACTAAAGAGGAAAATTCCAATCGGCTTACCTAAAAATAGACCTAACGCGATACCTAACGGTAAAGCAGATAACATGCCATCAAGTGTTACACCATTTAAAGAAACCCCTGCATTACTAAATGCAAACAGCGGCAAAATAAAATAGGCAACCCAAGGATGTAGCACGTGCTCTAATTCTTCAGAAGGAGAATCACCTTCTTTATTTCTCAATGGGATAAGGAATCCAACAATCACACCTGCAATGGTGGCATGAATACCTGATTTTAAAATACACACCCACAAGATGAATCCAAGAATTAAATAAGCAGCAGTATTACCCACTTTGCGCCAGTTCATTATGCCCAAAGCAATCACTATCAAACCCGCCAAAGCAAGAGGTATTAGTGCAATACTCTTTGAATAAAAGAGCGCAATAATGACAATCACACCCAAGTCATCAATGATGGCTAATGCTAATAAAAAGACTTTTAACTCAACTGGAACGCGCTTGCCCAGCAACGCCATAACACCCAGCGCAAAAGCAATGTCTGTTGCAGCTGGAATTGCCCAACCTTGCTGCCCAACGGGGTCCATATGATTAAACATCAAATAAACCAATGCTGGAGCTAACATACCACCTACTGCTGCTATCGCAGGGAAAATAGCTCTATCACGCTGGGCTAAAGAGCCTTCTTTTAATTCACGTTTAACTTCCAATCCGACCACTAAGAAAAAGATCGCCATTAAGGCATCATTAACCCAAAGCAATAATGGCTTATCAAGCTCGAACGCGCCGAATTTGATCATAATTGGAATTGATAAAAACTCATTATACAAAGCACTTAGAGGTGTATTCGCCATGATCAATGCGATAATAGCAGCAATAATCAGAAGAATACCGCCTGATGCCTCTAATCTCAAAAATTGTCTAATAATTGCCGTCATAATATTAACCTCAAAATCACTAATCTTGTTAATAATATGCTAATTATGAATTCGTAAAAAACAGATTATTTATGGATAATAACTCGGGTTATTCGAATTAAAAAAGAAATATTAAGAAAAACAAGATGAATAGTATCAATTCATCAACATAATTTTTCAAAAACAAAAGAGCAATAAAAATTAAGAATAATTAAAAACAATTAAAATAACACATTGAATATAAATATTATTTTCTACAATTAAGTGAAAACAAGCATCTTTTTTGATAAATTATACCAATTGATAAAATAGTTCAAACACATCAATCTTTAATTATCAAAAAATTTATTATTTTTATCTTTTTTATTTACAGCATTCCAAAATTATAAGAGAAAAGAAATTGTCATGCATTTCACTATTTAACCATTATGTTATTGTCTTATAGATAGTGAATACTCTCGTTTTATTAAGGTTTCTATCAATATGTCGATTACTATTTTTATTGCCGTTTTATTTGCTGCTATCTTTCATGCCTGTTGGAATGCATTGGTTAAAGTAGGTAGTGATCGATTTTTAGGGATCTCATTACTGACTTTTTTTTCAGGTGTTGTAACTCTACCCGCCCTATTTTGGGTTGGGCTACCTGATGTCGGTGCATGGAAATGGCTTGCCCTGTCTGTTTTATTTCATATTGGTTACACACTCTCTTTAAGTCGTTGTTATACATTGGCTGATTTTAATCAGGTCTACCCTATCTCTCGTGGTAGTGCGCCATTAATGACTGCTTTTCTTGGTTTTTTTCTCTTTCATGAAACACTACCCATAACTGGCTTACTCGGTATTTTATTTATTATTCTGGGTATTATCCTTATCTCACGTAGTAGAAAAATAGCAGAATTTAATTTACATAAAGATGCACTCTTTTTTGCGTTACTTACCGCATTATTTACCGCAAGTTATACCTTATCTGATGGTAATGGCTCTCGTGTAGGTGAAACACCGTTTGCTTATATTTTATGGCTCTTCTTTTTAAATGGCATCGCAATGTATTTACTTGCTTGGCTTCGTTATCGCCAACATTTAAAAATCAAGATAAAGAGTTATTGGAAGCCTGCTTTCTTTGGTGGTGTGATGCAATTGGTAAGCTATGGCATAGTGATATGGGCGATGAGTCATGCCTCTATTGTGCTTGTCGCTGCACTAAGAGAAACCAGCGTATTATTTGCCATGATCTTATCTGTTTATCTGTTAAAAGAGCAATTTAACCGTAAACAGCTATTGGCGTGTTTAGTGATTTTAGCCGGTATTGTTGCTATCAAGATGGGATAATATTAAACATCATTCAAATAAAAAGACCTGATGACAAAATTTATCATCAGGTCTTTTTGAAGGTGATAAGAGAAATTATTTGGTTAAATCATCAAAGAATTTTTTCACACCATCTAAAAAGCTTTTGGAACGAGGGGTATTTTTCTCACCACTCTTGCCACCAAATGATTCACCCAGTTGTTGCATTAACTCTTTTTGTTTTTCATTGAGTTTAACTGGTGTTTCAACCACAACGCGGCACATTAAGTCACCAATACTACTACTGCGTACTGATTTAACGCCTTTGCCTTTCATGCGGAACATTTTGCCAGTTTGTGTTTCTGCTGGAATTTTAAGTTTCACACGACCATCAAGTGTTGGGACTTCAATCTCGCCACCTAACGCAGCAATAGCGAAGTTAATAGGGACTTCACAGTAAAGATTATTGCCATCACGTTCAAAAATATGATGTTGGCGAACATGAACCTGCACGTATAAATCGCCTGCTGGTGCGCCATTTTCACCGGCTTCACCTTCACCACTTAAGCGAATACGGTCGCCCGTATCAACACCGGCTGGAATTTTGACGGACAGCGTTTTCGCGCGTTCAACACGACCATCACCATGACATTTAGAGCAAGGCTCTTTAATCACTTTACCGCGACCATGACAAGTTGGACATGCTTGCTGTACAGTGAAGAAACCTTGACGTAAATGAACCTGACCAGCGCCATGACAAGTCGAACAGGTTTCTGCTGATGTGCCTTCTTTAGCACCGCTACCATGGCATTTGTCACATGTTTCTAATGTAGGTATACGAATTTCTTTAGTAATACCACGAACCGCTTCTTCAAGCGTTAGATCCATGTTGTATTGTAAGTCAGAACCACGCGCTGCGCGTTGTTGACGGCGACCACCACCAAAAATATCACCAAATACATCACCAAAGATATCACCAAAGTCAGCACCACCGCCGAAGCCGCCGCCACCTTGACCACCAAATCCACCTTGTTCAAATGCAGCATGACCGTATTGATCATAAGCAGCACGTTTTTGAGCATCACTTAAGATCTCATAGGCTTCTTTAATTTCTTTGAATTTTGATTCTGACTCTTTATCACCTTGATTACGGTCTGGGTGATATTTCATTGCTAAACGCTTATATGCGCGTTTAATTTCTTTTTCGTCGGCACTTTTACTTAAACCGAGTACTTCGTAAAAATCTCTTTTCGCCATTCTGGATTACCCTTGACATAAGCACACGGGCGTTGAGTTTCCTCGACGCCCGTGTTCGGTATCAGTAACTATTCACTGGTAAGTTACCGTGGCCCGTTAAGGGCATTATTTCTTATCTTTGCCGTCAACTTCTTCAAATTCTGCATCGACAACGTCGTCATCTTTCTTCGCACTTGCATCAGCACCCGCGGCATTACCTGCTGCGCCAGCTTGAGCTTGTTGTTGTGCGATTTCTAGCAGTTTTTCAGAAGCTTCAACTAATGCTTTAATTTTTGCTTCAATAGTGTCTTTATCTTCACCTTTAGAAGCAATTTCTAACTCGCTTACCGCTTTTTCGATAGCTTCTTTATCGTTCGCTGGTAATTTATCACCCGCTTCTTCAATTTGTTTACGTGTACCGTGAACTAATTGGTCAGCTTGGTTACGAGTTTGTACTAATTCTTCAAACTTACGGTCAGCTTCTGCGTTTGCTTCTGCATCACGAACCATTTTTTGGATTTCATCTTCATTTAAACCAGAAGATGCTTTGATTGTGATGTTTTGCTCACGACCACTGTTTTTATCTTTCGCTGATACATGCAAGATACCATCAGCATCGATATCAAAAGTAACTTCGATTTGTGGCATACCGCGTGGTGCTGCTTGAATACCATCTAAGTTAAATTGACCCAGTGATTTGTTATCACTTGCACGTTTACGTTCACCTTGTAATACGTGAATAGTTACAGCAGATTGGTTATCTTCTGCGGTAGAGAACACTTGGCTATGTTTAGTTGGGATTGTGGTATTTTTCGCAATCAGGGAAGTCATTACACCACCCATTGTTTCGATACCTAAAGACAGTGGTGTTACGTCAAGTAACAGAACGTCTTTAACATCACCCGCTAACACACCACCTTGAACAGCCGCACCCATTGCAACAGCTTCATCTGGGTTAACGTCTTTACGTGGCTCTTTACCGAAGAAATCAGCAACGGTTTTTTGAACCATTGGCATACGAGTTTGACCACCAACCAGAATAACGTCGTTAACTTCGCTAACTTTCAGACCTGCGTCTTCTAATGCAACACGTACTGGTTCCATTGAACGTTTAACTAAATCTTCAACTAAAGATTCCAGTTTTGCACGAGTTACTTTGATATTTAAGTGTTTAGGGCCAGTCGCATCTGCTGTAACGTATGGCAAGTTAACATCTGTTTGTTGTGCAGAAGATAATTCGATTTTCGCTTTTTCTGCTGCTTCTTTCAGACGTTGCATTGCTAATGGATCGTTACGTAGATCAATGCCTTGTTCTTTCTTAAATTCATCAACTAAATAGTTAATTAAACGGCTATCGAAGTCTTCACCACCTAAGTGAGTATCACCATTGGTTGACAGAACTTCATAGGTTTTTTCGCCATCAACTTCATCGATTTCGATGATAGAGATATCGAATGTACCACCACCTAAGTCGTAAACTGCGATAGTACGGTTGCCCACTTCACGATCTAAGCCGTAAGCCAGAGCAGCCGCTGTTGGTTCGTTAATAATACGTTTAACTTCAAGACCTGCGATACGACCCGCATCTTTAGTTGCTTGACGTTGAGCATCGTTAAAGTAAGCAGGAACAGTAATAACCGCTTCAGTAACTGCTTCACCTAAATAGTCTTCTGCTGTTTTCTTCATTTTTTTCAGGACTTCAGCAGAAACTTGTGGTGGAGCCATTTTTTCGTTACGCGCTTCAATCCAAGCATCACCGTTATCTGCTTTTACAATTTTGTAAGGCATGATAGCAACGTCACGCTGAACTTCGGCATCTTCAAAACGACGACCAATTAAACGTTTGATGGCAAACAAAGTATTTTGTGGGTTAGTCACAGCCTGACGTTTTGCAGGTTGACCAACTAAGATTTCACCATCTTGTGCATAAGCAACGATTGAAGGAGTAGTACGATCGCCTTCTGCGTTTTCAATAACCCGGGCAGTTTTGCCATCCATTACAGCAACACAAGAGTTAGTTGTACCCAGGTCAATACCAATAATTTTACCCATTTAAACGCCTCCAAAGAGAATTCTTTATCAATTCGATTACCAATCTATATGAGGATGAATATTCATTTTTCAAGTCACAAATTAATAGACTAAACAACATCATCTCAAAGCGGATACAAAATCAACGCAACTCAATAGTGGTAATTGCAGTTGAAAAATAAGATGGGGTCATAAATACATTCATCAAGGGGAATAATGAAAAAAAATGCAAAAAATGCGAAAATTTTGTTTTTGAGAATAAGGCGAGAATTAAAACTTGTTATTTTTCATAGACTTACACCGCTTGCAAATAACATCATAACTTATCTGAAGTGCTTTTTTAAGACCATGCTTAGAATAAGAACATAATTGGTTGAAAAATAATGTTTTTCAACTCTGATAGTAAAAATATCAAATAAATATAAGGCTATTTTTGCATTATCTAAACTTAGTCAAAGCTTTTCCTAACCAGACGTTTAGTGACAAAAATAACCTCTTACATTATTTATGCTGAAGTGGAACGGCGTGCTGATTTAGGTCTAAACGCAGCAACAATCGCTTCATTAGTTTCAACATAAGGACCATCAAGTAGTTGAATGCAGTACGGTACACTCGCGAAAATACCGCTAACAATCACATTACCGTCGTTATCTTTTAATCCTTCCAACGTTTCTGCAATCGCCTTAGGTTGTCCCGGTAAATTTAGAATTAACGCTTGATTACGAATAACACCAACTTGGCGAGATAAAATAGCCGTGGGTACAAACTTCAGACTAATTTGACGCATCTGTTCACCAAAACCCGGCATTTCTCTATCGGCAATAGCCAACGTAGCATCAGGAGTAACATCACGACGCGCAGGACCTGTCCCCCCTGTTGTTAACACTAAATGACAGCCAGCTTCATCAACTAGTTCACACAGTGTTTGCTCAATCATCAGTTGTTCGTCAGGAATTAAACGTGATTCGATATGAAAAGGCGTTGTTAATGCAGCTTTTAGCCAAGCCTCTAAAGCGGGTAAGCCTTTATCTTCATAAACACCACTTGATGCGCGATCAGAAACAGAAACTAACCCTATGCGTAATTCGTTCATATCAAACCTCAATTAATCAATCACCATCTAACTTGCGCGCAGATATTACCATGAGAACACAAGAGAATTAAAAATAATCTCAATATATTACTGATAATCACTATTTGATTATTGAGAATAGATAATAAAAAATGATAACAATCTATTTTTATTTGGCTTTAGCTAAAAATAAAAAAGGGAGCATACGCTCCCAATCTTTAATCTTGAATAATATTAATTAATATTACTCATCAATATATTTAGTAATATAAGAAGCCGCTAATTTTTTCGCTTCTGTTAATTGTGCTGCATTTAATGCGCGAGCAGTACGTTTTAGCATAGCTTCATCACCATCACCATTTTCAACAGCAACAGAGAACCATGCATAAGCTTCTTTCAGATCACGTTTAACGCCTTTACCGTAATAATAGTTTAAAGCTAAGTTATTTTGAGCCAAACCATTACCTTGCATAGCTGATTTTCTATACCATTCAACCGCTTTACGGGCATCTTTAGCAACGCCGTCGCCTTCATCGTACATTACGCCTAAGTTATTTTGCGCATCACGATTACCTTGGTTTGCTGCTTTGGTATACCAGAAAACCGCTTTAGTGCCGTTACGTTCTACACCTTCACCATCATCGTAAGAAACAGCAAGGTTATATTGCGCATCAGAGTGACCTTGTTCTGCTGCTTTTGTATACCAAACTACCGCTTTTTCATGGTCTTGCGCTACACCGATACCTTCATCATAAGAGATACCAAGGTTGTATTGTGCATCACTATCGCCTTGTTCACCGGCTTTAGTATACCAATACACTGCTTTCTCGTGATCTTGTGCTACGCCATCACCATCATCGTAAGAAACAGCAAGATTGTATTGGGCTAAAGAGACACCTTGAACAGCCGCTTTGTTATACCAATAAACCGCTTTTTCTGCATCACGGTCAATATCATCACTCATATCATACATAAGTGCTAAATTTAGCTGTGCTTCAGCATGACCTTGCTCGGCAGCCTTGGTATACCATTCCAGCGCTTTTTGTCCATCCTGCTCAACACCTTCGCCGTTTTCATATTTTACACCCAATTGATACTGAGATGCTGCGTTTCCACTTTCAGCACTTTTTTCAATTGCAGGTAAAGAGAAAGCGGTTTTACTTTCAGCCATTACAGCGCCACTAAAAAATAACGATGCAAGTACCGTTGCCAAGACAATCTTTTTCATAATTCACCAATAATAAATAGAGTATTTTAATAATATATTTTTATAATTATTACTGGATAAATAATATATTCCAATCAATTTAATCTTAAAATTTACTTAAATGTTATTTTGAGAGGCAAAAAATGAAAATACCCACCTATATAAGATGGGTATTTAAGATTTTTATAAGAATTTAACGACGAATTATAATAAATCCGCAATCATTTTCTCTAATTTTTCCTGATCGACAGCAAATTTACGAATACCGTCAGATAATTTATCTACTGCCATTGGGTCAGCGTTATGATCCCAATAGAATTGAGCTTCAGTGATAGCTTCTGGACGCGCTTTCACTTCACCTTTGTAAGATAATTTATGTTCAACTTCACCTTCAGCTTCTGATAATTCTTTTAACAGTGCTGGAGCAATCGTTAAACGGTCACAACCTGCTAATTCTAAAATCTCACCTATATTACGGAAGCTTGCGCCCATAACAACCGTGTTATAACCGTGTTGTTTGTAATAATTATAGATTTCAGTAACAGAAATCACACCTGGATCTTCAGCTGGAGCAAATTCTTTTTTATCTGTATTGGCTTTATACCAATCCATGATACGACCAACAAATGGAGAAATCAGGTAAACACCTGCTTCAGCACATGCACGCGCTTGAGCGAAAGAGAACAGTAAAGTCAGGTTACAGTTGATACCTTCTTTTTCTAATTGCTCTGCGGCACGGATACCCTGCCAAGTAGAAGCTAATTTAATAAGAATACGGTCGTTACTGATACCTGCGTCATTATAAAGTTTCATTAAATGACGTGCTTTTTCGATACACGCTTGCGTGTCGTAAGAAAGACGTGCATCAACTTCTGTTGAAATACGACCTGGGATCAGTTTTAAAATTTCTAAACCGATATTTACTGCCAGTTTGTCGCAAGCATCAACAATTTGTTGTTCACGAGAATCGCTTTGTGAACGAGCCCATTCAATCGCTTCATCAATTAATTTACGATATTCAGGAATTTGAGCTGCATTTAAAATTAAAGATGGGTTGGTAGTTGCGTCTTGTGGCTGATACAGTTTCATTGCTGCGATGTCACCAGTGTCAGCAACAACAGTTGTCAGCTTACGCAAAGAAGTCAATTTGTTGGTCATTTTGTTTATCTCATCTACTAGGTAAATCTGTTTGCAGTCACCTGCGGATATCTATTGATAATAACATGGACTGCTCACACTACAAGACGCTTAGATTCATACAAAGCAATTATTTGAATGCCAAACGTTTTCGCAAAACAAAAGCGGAAAAAAACAGAAGAAGATCACGGGCTGAATCGTTTAAATTATCGAGTTTTACGACAAATAAGAGAAACCATTGTTTTTTCCTATTGCTATAATTTAGTCTTTAATCGCAAGAATTTGCTATATTTAATCAACATTAAAATAACGTATCGAGGGAATTATGCTAATCACCATTTCACCAGCTAAAACACTGGATTTCGAATCGCCTTTAGCAACAACGCACTTCACCCAACCTGAATTGCTAAAATATTCCCAACAACTTATCGAAGAATGTCGAAAATTATCATCGAGTGATATCGCAAGCTTAATGAAAATAAGTGATAAACTCGCAGGATTAAATGCTGCTCGCTTTGGTGAATGGCAACCTAATTTCACACCAGAAAATGCACGCCAAGCTATTTTAGCATTTAAAGGTGATGTTTATACCGGCATGCAAGCAGAACTTTTTTCTGAAGATGATTTTCAATTTGCACAACAACATTTACGTATGCTTTCAGGTTTATATGGCGTACTGCGTCCTCTTGATTTAATGCAACCTTATCGTCTTGAAATGGGAATAAAGCTAAAAAATAAAAAAGGCAGCGATTTATACCAATTTTGGGGAAATATCATTACAGAAACGTTAAACAAAGCACTTGAAGAACAAGGTGATAATATTTTAATTAATTTAGCGTCTGATGAATATTTTAAATCTGTTAACCCCAAAAAACTCAATGCTGATATTATTAAGCCTGTTTTCCTTGATGAAAAAAATGGCAAATATAAAGTTATCAGCTTTTACGCTAAAAAAGCCCGTGGATTAATGAGTCGCTTTATTATTCAAGAAAAACTGACCAATAAAGCACAACTGAAAGAGTTTGATCTTGAAGGTTATCAGTTTAACTCAGCAGAATCAGAGGGTAACACTCTCGTATTTAAACGTGCAGAATCACTGGCGAAATAAAATTATTAACTATTAGCTACCAATAAAAACAGCACTAAAATCAGTGCTGTTTTATTATATTGAGCCTTATAAATGTTTTGTCACTAGCGATAATGGTGACCATGTTGGCGATGGGATAAATTCACTACCTTGCATTGTTGTCAATTGTTGCTCATTAAACTGCGCCATTTCTTGAATAATAGAAGCGAGGGACTGCATTGAAAGCGAGCTTTGTTTTTCAATCAAAATAACCGATGAATGATTATTTTCTTTTGTTTTAACGGTTAAGGTAAATTGATTATCTTGGCTTTTATACTGTATATCATCACCGATTTCAGAATAAGTAAAAGTATCTTGTTCGGATAGCCCAGTAATAAAAAGATGACTATTTTCACCTTCATCATATACCGTCACATTACCTTGCCTTTTTTGCACAATATAAATATTACTTCCAATGCCACCATTCAGATAATCATGACCAGATTGTGAAATAAGCAGATCATTTCCGCTTCCTGCATTTAGATTATCATTTCCATCACCCGCAATTAAGATATGATGTCCATGATTAACCACAATATGATCATCACCCTTTCCGCCATCAATCACCGAGCTACATTTATTATGATTAACGACGATATCATCACCTTCCATTAATTCGAGAATAGGCAAGTGGTCAATTGATTGATTATCTGGTTTCTGTTGAGTCATTAAAACAGATCTTAATAAAGAGCGAGGTGAATCAAGTGAATATGTCGATAATGTCTCTTTATCTAAGGTAAGCGATTCAGGGATCATAAGCACATTATCTTCTTGATTTATTATCATATTTAGATCTGAAACTGGCATAAGTAAGCCTTGAAGGCTGTCTTTTGTAGGAAGCGTAAAAACCACATTGTCTTTATCAATAAAACGAATTGTCATATCAGAATTATAAATCATCTCAAGATGAGATGGTTCGAAAATCAGTTTTACATGGGCATCGGGATGATAACGATGTGATAGAACCCCATGATTAAATACTAAATCAAAACCACTGATATCAGATAGAAAGAAATCACTTATACTGTTTGATTGTATTCCATTAATATTGTTAGAAAGCGAAACCTTAATTTCATCACGCTTATTTTTTGCTAAATAAGTTTTAATTTGATAACTATCATAGCCAGAACTTAATTTAATCAATGAATTAGGCGTAATACCTAAATAATGATTATTCATTTCATTACCATGGATATCCAATTTTAATTGCTCACCAAAAGAAAAACCACTGTATTGTAACTGAGGTAATAACGTTATTATTTTATTATCATCAGAATATGAAATAGACAAAGAATGGTTATTATCATTGATACAAAGCTTCTGAATAGTTTCTTTATTTTGATTATATTTATCTAAATAACTAAATTTATATAGCACATTATCTTCAGTCGTTTTATTTTCATTTGCGGTTAATAGAAAACCATCTAGCGTGGTTAACGTATATCTATGTGCTAATATATCATTTTCATGATAAACATTTTTTAACGTTATAGAGTGATAAACTAATGCATTATTTTTATTTCCATCATTTACTTTTACATCAAAAATAATATCTTTTCCTCGACGGGAAATAGCGACAATTTCATCAAAATGATAGTTTAATCGCACAATACTAGACTCAACATGACTTACTTCATTAATAATCGTTTCAAATTGAATATTATAATTTTTTTCTAAAGAAGATCTTAAAATAACATAGCTATCATTTCCCTCACCACCTTCAGCATAACCTTCTTGTAAAACCAGTGTGTCATTTCCGCCTAATCCATATAATAAATCAGCACCGCCAGCACCATCTAAATAATTATTTTCTTGGTTACCATAAATAATATCATCACCAGTTTCACTTCCTATTACGTTTTCAATACTGTCTAAATAAGCAATTACTTTTTGATCTTGCAAGACAATATTAGGCATAGAATCAACTAATTGCTTTGAATATAAACGTCCATTTTCTTGATAAAGAAACAGTTTTGAATGAAAATTTTGACTGTTTGTTTGTTCTTCTGACTGCCTGAATTTAACATAGTTATCAGATAAATTAACTTCATAACCTGTGTATTTGTTTGGTGTTTTTATAATACGAAGTGTATCATTTCCCTCTCTGCCATAAAAACGACTCGCGTAAAGTGGCGATTCAGAGGAGAATAAATTGAACATATCATTCTTTTTTCCTCCACTTATTCGTTTAGTGCCATTATAGATATCAAAGATATTTTGAGTTATTAAAGGTGCTGCAATAATATCATTACCATGATAGGTATTAAAATAGAGTTTTTCATTCTCATTCCAATCTGATACATAATATTTTTTATACTGATTCGCTTTTATTAAACTCTCCGATAAATTTTCCACACCTAATACATTAATTATATTTTCTCTATTTGTTTTTATATCCCTCAAAAAATCACTATCGACCAGATTATCAAAAACAGGAGAATCATCATCGGAAATAATATCCATTGTATAACGGTTTAACTCATCGACATAAAAATCAATATCAAAAATAAGTGTTTCATTCGTAGCAATGGCTTCTTTAGGAAGATAGTATTTATATTCCGTTTTTTCTGAGCGAAGATGATAAGAAAGTGCTGCTATTTTTTCAGCCATTTCTTGACTGATATTTTGAGATATTCGTTGAGAAACATATTCACCTAATGGAATTAAAATTGAATCTAATGTTTTCCCCATTAAATGGGGTATGACTTTATAATAATAATATTCTTTATAAATCTGTTTTTCATTTGTATAAAAATAACGGCTCTGATGATTTTGTTTTTTTATCTCATCAAGATAATTGACTGCATTTTTATCAATCATATCCTCTAATTGTGTTTCTGTTTCTAAATAAATAATTTCATTTTTTTTATCAGGAATAAGATCACCCATTAAAAATGCATAAAATCCATTATTAAATTCTTCTAGTGGTGTAAAATGGATTTTTGCTTTTGCTTCTTCGATAAGTCTTGCCGCATTATAAATTGAGGTTGCTAAAGTAATAACAGCACCCGCAACAATACCAATAGGACCTGCAATCGTTGAACCAGCAAGCATTGCAATAGAAACCCCTAGCGTAACCAATCCAGATACGACAGCTAAGGAGCCATTAACAATATAATCGATTTGCCTTTTTTCATTATTTTCACTAGAAATTCGACTAAAATTATCATAGGAATTATAAATATCAAATCCAATAGAAAGAACATTAAGCCCAATTCCTACCCTTGTACTTAACTTACTCACATATTCAAGCGGGTTATGGCGATATTTTAGTAATCCTTTAGCTAATGTAATTTCAATCAACTCAGAAAGGCCATTGTAAGCCATTTCAGACCACATAATAGCTAGGCTATTAATGATCTCTTTTCTCTCTTTAGGCGATAATAGTGGATTATTTAATTGTTCAGCAAGCATAAACGTAGAGTTAATTGACTGCCACATACCATAAGAAATATTAGCGTAACCAATTTTACTAATTATTTTCATATGTCGAGGAAGTGTTAGTGATGCATTCCTTAATAAATCCCAATCTTTATCACTGTAGTCTTTATTCCCTAGCTTGATCATTTTAGTTAACCGTTCAGATGCAGCAAGATAGTCGATTCTATTTACATCGTTAGAAAGGAGATATTTAATTTTCTCTTCTTTATTATTTAATAAATGACGAAACAAAGAGATGACGTATTTATCCTTTTCACTGCCGGATATTGACAAAAAATAATCATTAAGGTGATAGGGATCAAAGGTAAGTTTCGATTCCAATTTATTTACTGTATTAAGATCAACAGAATCGATATTTTTTCCATTAACTTTCGCGCCCATATTAACTAATAGTTGTTGATCAATAGAAAGATTATTTATTGTTATATTTTCTTTATTAAGTAATCGTTGGTTATTTACTTTTAAAATATCTAATTGATTTAATTCATTTACTTTCTCTAATGCCTTAAAGGGGGATAAGGAGTCAGGTATCTTTTTATGGTGGATCATGGTAATAATATTCTGAAATGAATTTATTATTTTTTTATAGTTTTTAAAAATAGAGATATTGTCTAGCAATACCCGATATAAAATACCTCTTTTATTTTCATCAAAAAATGAAGCAAGCAAATTTTCTGAAAACAGACTTAATTTTTTTATCAATGATGGATTATCATAAACCGCATGAATAACCTCAATGGCTTGATTTGTTCTTTCAGTTAATGTCAGGTTTTCTTCTGATAATGAACTAAATGATAGCCATTTTTGATATGTTATTTCCTCCATTAAATATTGATTGAATTTTTTATTAACTAATGGATCATATATTACTTGTGTTAACTTATTTTCTATATTAATTTTGTCTGAAGTTTTAAAAAAAGAAGATAACTCATATAAATATTTTTCACATACAGTACTTATTGAAATATTATTATTGATAATTTAATTACTGATGTGCTTTAAGTCTTTTCTATGACATTCCTCATTAATAGCATCTACTTTATTAATAATAGAACCAAGTTGAGATATATTAAGATCATAGCGATTTAATTTAATATATTCAAAAATATCAGATAATGTTATTTGTTCTGAGTAATTATGAAAAAACGTCTTAATATCTTGATTATAACCTAATTTAAACTCTTCACTTTCTCGGTAATTAGGATACAGAGATGAAATGAATTGATAGATTTCTTTTACAATTCGATTATTTTCTACAGTTATTTTTTCTTTATTTGAAACAACTAAGACATCATCATAATCGGCTTCAGCCATAATGATATTAGATATCGCCGAGCTTGCAATTAGCGGTTTATCGATATATTGTCGTTCAATGGGTGCTTTAATAAAAACATTGTCTCTTACAAGAGATACTTTGTTATCATTTATCTGATAAATTGGCATATTTAATCGTTGAGCAATTCCCTCAATAAAAAAATCACCTGATTGATAACTCAATAATTTTTCTTTTTTAGCAAAAACTATCGTTTTTTCATTAACAAACTGATTCTCTAAAATAATATTTTGTAATGTTTCGACATCATGTTTTTGTTTAATAAAATCTTGGTAAAATAAAATATCGTCTTCATTTCCAGTTGCAATAACTCTTATCTTATTTTTTAAACAATAATCAAGAAAATGACTTATTTCTTTTTTATCATTTAAGTAATTCTTTAAACCATCACTTTTAACACCATTATAAAAGTAAATAACAATATCATCTTGATAAAATGAATCTATACTATCTATAATAATAGTATCAATATTTCCATTATTAAAAAATTTATTATCAAAAAATAAAAATTTAAAATTTTCTTTATTATCATCAAATAACAAATAACTACAATCCATTTTATTTTTATTTTGATTAAGTGAATATTCAAATATAACATTGGGATTATCATCATTAATATAAAAATTATTTTGATGATAAGCATAATTCACTTCACGATAGTTTTTATTAAAGTAATTTTCCAATTGATTTATTTCACGTACAATCATCCTATTTGAAAATTGATTATTCCTAAAATAATCAAAGTATAAATCATGATAAGAACTTAAATCATCGCCTTTTTTAAAATTAATTTCACTTTCAATTAAATAAATTAATTTATTCACATATTCATTATCTCTATACTTTGAAATATAATTATAACTCTCTTTTAAATGTAGCTTATTATTACCTTCTATCAAAAATAGATTTTTTAACTCTGGAATATTAATACGTTCAATTATTTCAATTAAATATTGGTAGTTATTTTTAAACTCAATAGTATAATCATACCCTTCAACGCCAACATTCCTGTTTTTATCTACTGGTAAATAAGGGCTTGCAATAATTTGATTATAAATAAAATTACTTACACCATGAGCACCATCATTAATTTCACTTACCATTAACTGATAAAGTTTTGCAGCAACCAAACTGTTTTTTTCAGCTAATTGAATTAGTTTTTCCTTTCCATAATTTAAGCTATCATAAAATAACTTATCTTCTAATTTAATTTTTACTTTACTTAAAATTTCAACAAGTGATATATTTTTATTGTTTTCATTAAATGATTTTATTTTACTAATGATAGAGAAGCTGGCCGTTAACTTATCAAAATATATATTACACTTTAATACATCTATTAAAGAAACTATTTCCTTTAATTCCTTTGATATACTTCCTTTAACTAAATAACTATTTATTTCAATTAAATCCCTATAATAAATATCCTTAAACTCAATATATCCATTTGCTTTTTTGATTTCTTGGAAGTTATTAAATTCTACTTCTTCAATATCAATACTATTATCATCATTCTTATTTAAAATAATCTTACTTGCCTGATTATTTTCAATAATATCATCAATATAATGTTTAACTAAATAAATCCCTTCATCAACATATGAGTTTTTTACAATAACTTCAATTAGAAAATTATCTTTTTTAAGCTCTAAAATAAGATCTTGCTGTTCACTATAATGAATAACTCGCCCTGTAACATTTTCTTTAAACGACAATGAAAATCCAATTTTTTTTATAGTTTCAGCAATCCCTTTATTTTTATTAATATCACTCTCATCCCACACACTATTATAATTTATTGAATTGGTTTTTTTATATTCATCAAAAATAATATATTCATTACTATCTATATTATGAGAACCATATAGCTCCATATTATTATTCAGTGCTTTTTTTATAGATGAATGATCAGAGAATTCGAGTAACTCACTATTTGAATCAAATAATGTAAACTTATAATTATTTTCAGAATATTTTTTATATGACAGGGCTATGGCGTGATCTTTAAATACAACAATTGCATAATAATCATCATATCCTTGTACTATGCGATCTATATGAGAGCTAATGGCTTCTTTATTAAAATCAAGATGACTAATATTTGATTCCATCAAACCTTTTTTATTTAAAATTTCACTATATTCAGTCGATTTTAATATATCTAAAATAAAATATTTTTTATTTTTACATAACCTTTCCATTTGAAAATTTTGAGCAAAAATAATACTTTTCACCTCTTTAATCAAATTTAATATTTGATATTCCTGTATACTATTAAATAAAACTGAATCCAATTTATTGTCTATGGTTTCCATTTCATCTTGAAAATAAGAAGCACTCTCTTTTAACCAAAGTAAATATTTATTCCCAGCTTCTAAACCACTATTTCTCACTTCTAATAAATAATTTAGGCTCAAGCCATAACATAATCCAGCAAGTGAATGTACATGGCTAAAATAATAATTTGTTTCTGTGGAAGAAATAAGATTAACTCGGCTCATTACTCTTTCTAGTGGCTTTAGTAGTTCTAAATATTGTGAAAAAGTGGTTACTACATTACGTTTCATTTTCGTTCTAAACCAGCCTTCGCCAACTTTATAAAGTAAATGTTCACCACTCTCTGTTATCTGATCATATTTAGATTTTGCAACTGTAAATGCCTCTTCTATATCATCAACATAAATATGCAGTACCTTTTCTGTATTTTCTATTTTATCCCTAATAATAAAAATATTTTTATAGGAATAACTTTCATTTAATTCAATAGAAGTATGTTCATTAATCTTTAGCTGTTTTCTTGCCTTAATATCATTAATTATTTCTCTAAGAATATCTTTATTATTTACCTTCCAATTTTCTGTGTTATTAAAGCAGCTAACATATTCTTTTCTATTATAAAAACGATAATATAATAAATTCTCATTGCATTTATCACTTATAAAACCATAAATTTTATTTATTAGCTCTTGCTTATTATAAAAAAAACTGGCATGCCCATCAAAATTAATAATTTTAAATTTATTATTTTCATTATCTATTTGTATAAAAAGCTTATTATCTTCAAATTCTAGATAGTAATCACCGGACAAATTGTTTTGCATTAATAATTTTAATCGTTCTTTTTGTATTTTACTGGGTTCTCTTCCTGCTAATTTAGCGCTATTAAAAAACAAGCCTTCTATACTTGAATTAATTTCTTTTCTAATAAAATCAATACTTTTTGTAAAATTACTCTTATGATAGAGCAAAAAATTATTATCTATTTTTTCTAAGAATTCATTTGCAGCATATTCATTTTTAGAAATAAAAATAGCAATATAATTTTCAGTTAATATTCTTCTTACAGAATTTATCTTAAAAAAAAGTTCTGAGTTATTTTCTTTTATATGATTTTCTATTTTCAATACAATACTGTTAATATTATCTTTAAATGTTATTTCTTTGAATCCATTCATTCTTAACGTCCTTAATTATAATTAATTTACTTATTTAAAATAAAATATATAAATTGATTTTTATCTTTTTTAAATACTGATTTTCCTATTTTTAGATAAAAAAATAGCCCAACATTTTGTTGAGCTATTCAATTAAATATCTAATTATTTAAAGTAATTGCTATTTAGGCGCTCTTTCAAGCAAAAATGCACGTAGTTGAGCAAAATCTGCAGGTAAGAAATGCGAAAGTAATTCTTTATCTGCACGCTCTGCGAGTTCTTTCGGTAATGGCAGTTCACCACCTAAAATACGTTCAACACTTTCTTTAAATTTCGCTGGATGAGCTGTCCCTAAGAATAAACCATATTCACCTGTTTGAAGTTCATCGCGCAATAAACGATATGCAATTGCAGCATGAGGCTCTGAAATATAGCCTTTCTTCGCAAGTTCACGCACCGTTTCTTCTGTTGTTTCATCACTGACTGAGCCATGAGCAAGATCAGAAAGATCCCAACCTTTGCGACGATACAGCTCTTCAATACGTGGCCAGTTATTTGGTTGGCTAACATCCATTGCATTAGAAAGTGTTGCAACCGTACGGTGCGGCTCCCATTTACCATTATCTAAATAGCGAGGAACAGTGTCATTTGCATTGGTGGCTGCAATAAAACGCTTAACAGGTAATCCCATGGATTTTGCCAATAAGCCCGCGGTTAGATCACCAAAGTTACCACTTGGTACTGAAATCACTAACTGATCATGTTTTTCAGCAGGAATTTGTGCCACCGCTTCAAAATAATAACAAATTTGAGCAAGTAATCGGCTGATATTGATAGAGTTCGCTGAGTTCAAATACATTGTTTTCTTTAAGAACTCATCATCAAAAGCTTGTTTCACTAATGATTGGCAAGCATCAAAATCATCTTTAATGGCAACAGTGTGAATGTTTTCACCTAATGTACAGAACAGTTTTTCCTGTAACGGGCTAATTTTGCCTTCAGGATAAAGAATAACAACTTGTACATTTTCTAATTTGTAAAAAGCATGAGCAACAGCCGCACCAGTATCACCGGATGTTGCTGTTAAAATAGTAACAGGCTGGTTGCCAGCAACTTCTGACAACATTTGCGCCATAAAGCGACCACCAAAGTCTTTAAATGCCAGTGTAGGGCCGTGGAAAAGCTCTAAACAACTCACATCGTCTTCAACTTGAGTTACTGGTGCAGGAAATGCAAATGCGGTGCTAATACGTTTTGCTAATACATCAGCAGGAATTTCATCACCAATAAAGGCCGTTAAGATACGGCTACTACGTGTTGCAAAATCAAGTGCTAATAATTCATCAATTTCAGCTTTAGAAAACGAAGGTAAGTCTTGTGGGAAAAATAGCCCTTGTTGTTTACCCAAACCTTGTTTTACTGCTTGAGCAAAATTGACTTGCTCTTGATTATCTTTCAAATTATATAATTTCATGACTTATCCTATCTGTCTTGCGCCACGCGTATCTATACGGCAGATATGTACAAAGCCTTCACTGTTTTGTACGTAGTTTTGTTTCAGCCATTCGGCCATCTCTTGTGCGATTTCTAATGAATCAGTAATCGTAAAAATGGTAGGTCCTGAGCCAGAAATGCCACAAGCTAATGCACCTTTCTTCTGCGAAGCCTCTCTGGCTTTTTCAAATCCCGGAAGAAGTTGGGTGCGATAAGGTTCAGCAATCACATCTTGCATCAAATTAGCGGCTAATCCTGGTTGCTGAGTATGGCAAGCATGAATAAAACCAGATAAATAACGACCGTGGTTAATGATGTCTGCTTTAGAGTATTGTTTTGGTAAAATCGCTCTTGCTTCTGCTGTAGAAACTTTAATGCCTGGATATGCCATAACCCAATACCAATCATCAAAGGTTGGTACAGACTGGCAAATAATGCCATTTTGTTCCAGAATCAGTTGCAACCCACCTAAGTAACAAGGTGCAACATTATCATAGTGCACACTACCTGAAATACGTCCTTCAAGCTCTCCCATCATCAACAGCAATTGTCTTTCACCAAAAGGCTTTTGGGCAAATTCATTAAGCGCAACCAATGCCGCTACAACAGAACAAGCACTTGATCCTAAACCAGAACCAATCGGCATATTTTTCTCAAGTGTCATTGCAACAGGGAGTTCTTTGCCTAACTTTTCACAAAATAGCTGCCAACATTGATATACAATATTTTGCTTAGGATCTGAAGGTAATTTGCTAACAAAGCGCCCTTTACTCTCAAGTGTAAATGCCGAAGCCGCTTCAACGGTGACACAATCACCCAGTAATTGCCCATCAATAGGTGAAACTGCCGCGCCGAGGACATCGAATCCGACACTCACGTTGCCTATTGATGCCGGTGCATAAACTTTAACCACGCTTAAACTCCCAATTTCCATGATAAGGTACGTAATACATCTGCAAACACCCCAGCAGCAGTAACATCATTACCAGCGCCATATCCACGTAATACCAATGGAATAGGTTGATAGTAGCGAGTGTAAAAGGCTAAAGCATTTTCACCATTTTTCACTTTAAACAGAGGATCATTTGCATCAACTGCCATTATCTTAACTTGGCATTTTCCTTCATTGATGATGCCTACATAACGTAATACCTTACCTGCTTTTTGTGCTTCTTCGACTTTAGCATCAAATTCAACATCAACTTGAGGTAAACGGTTTAAGAAGCTTGTTACATCACCTGAGCTATCAAATGAAACAGGCAGTACAGGCTCTACATCGATATCACTGAGTTCTAATTTATAACCCGCTTCACGCGCTAAAATAAGCAGTTTACGCGCAACATCCATCCCAGAAAGATCATCACGAGGATCAGGCTCTGTAAAACCTTTATCTTTTGCTGAAAGAGTCGCTTCAGATAAGCTTTTACCTTCATCTAATTGGCCAAAAATATAAGATAATGATCCAGAAAGAATACCATTAAATTGAACTAACTCATCGCCTGCGTTTAGCAAGTTTTGTAAGTTTTCAATAACCGGTAAACCCGCACCTACGTTAGTGTCATACAAGAACTTACGACGCGATGCTTCCGCTGCTTGTCGAATTTGGTAGTAATAATCCATCGACAGCGTATTCGCTTTTTTGTTTGGTGTAACTACGTTAAAGCCATTTTGTAAGAAATTTGCGTATTGTTGCGCAATTTCTTCGTTTGATGTGCAATCAACGATCACTGGATTTAAGAAGTGGTACTCTTTTTCTAAACGAATAAGCTGGCTGAAGCTAAACGGCTCTTTTGCTTCTTTAAGTTCTTGTTGCCAATTGTCTAAATCAATACCTTGCATATTGGTAAGCATGGCGCGTGAATTTGCAATACCACATACACGCAGATCGATATGCTTATTTTTCAGCCATGCTTGTTGGCGATGGATTTGTTCGATTAATGCGTTGCCAACACCACCAACACCAACAATAAAGACTTCAACAATTTGATTGGTATTGAAAAGCATCTGATGGCATAAACGCACCGCATTGGTTGCTGAATCATTCGCAATAACCGCTGAAATTGAGCGTTCTGAAGAACCTTGAGCAATAGCAACGATATTAATATTGCCACGAGTTAGTGCAGAGAAGAATCGCGCTGAGATCCCTTTTAAAGTACGCATACCATCACCTACAACAGAGATGATAGCAACGTTTTCCATGATATCTAATGGATCAAGTACACCATCTTTTAATTCTAAATAAAATTCATCTGATAAGGCTTTTTGCGCTCTAATAAGTTCTTTTTGTGGTACACAAAAGCTAATGCTGTATTCAGAAGAAGACTGTGTGATCAGAACAACAGAAATACCCGCTCTCGACATAACAGAGAACACACGAGCCGCCATCCCTACCATACCTTTCATACCAGGCCCTGACACATTGATCATCGCCATATTATTAAGGTTAGTGATCCCTTTAACTGGTGTACTATCATCTTTTTGACCATCACCAATTAATGTACCCGGCGCATCTGGGTTGCCAGTGTTTTTTATTAAACAAGGAATTTGGAATTGGGCGATTGGCGCAATAGTGCGAGGATGAAGTACTTTTGCACCAAAGTAAGAGAGTTCCATCGCTTCTTGATAAGACATGCCTTTTAACAGACGTGCATCCGGAACTAAACGAGGATCACAAGTATAAACACCGTCAACATCAGTCCAAATTTCACAACACTCTGCACGTAAGCAAGCGGCCAATACAGCAGCAGAGTAGTCGGAACCATTGCGACCTAATACCACGAGTTCATTTTTTTCATTACCCGCAGTAAAACCAGCCATTAAAATCATATCATCTTTTGCGATATTGAGTTCTAAGATGCGGCGAGTAGACTCAGGAATATCAACTGTCGATTCTAAATAATGACCTTGTGCGAGTAAGTTTTTGACAGGATCGATCACGGTGACATTATAGCCACGAGCCTGTAAAACAGACTCCATAATGGCAATAGACAGTTTTTCACCACGGCAAATCATCGCTGCATTGATGCTATCAGGGCATTGACCTAATAAAGAGATCCCATGAAGAATATGTTTGATCTCTGCAAATTCACGCTCCACTTTATCTTTTAAGCGCTCATAGTCAAAACCAGGTTGTTTTTCTCTTAAACCTTGTAATAAGTTGGCAAAAATTTGCTCGGCTTCTCGTACTTGAGTGAGAGGATCTTCACCTTCTGCCGTTTTTTCAATCATTGCAACCAAGTAGTTAGTTATCTTGGCTGGTGCTGATAATACAAGAGCGACTTGTCCTTGCTCTCTTTTTTTCTCAGCGATATCAGCAACATTCAGCACACGCTCTGCGTTGGCAACTGAAGTTCCCCCAAATTTTAACACTCGCATACAGCTCTCCTGATTTTTCACCCAAAAAAAAACCCGCATTTCTCAATGCGGGCTTTTTCGATTTTCGTTTTTTATATGCGACAGCCCGCCCCGCAATATAAGATTCCGGTGGTGGTGGTAATAATTGTCATTTTAGCTGGGCTGTAAATACGCATAACTATCCTGTCTGTCTCAAATTTAGTTTGACTATATACTGGTTAAAGCAAAGCGAGAGAGATGTCAAATTTTTTCTTTTTTTTCACCAAAAAACAAACTTAAATTAAGTGAAATTTATTCGCTCATTACCCCTATAGTAGTATAGATATTGCTATCACAAAGGGATAAACAAAGAAAATAAAGCTACCGTTTTAGAGTTATTTGGGGATTTGTACTTTTATAAGGAATAAGGTATTTTATGCTACTTTAAATTGTGTAACAAAACTGGAAAAAAAAATAAACCCCACTATATTTAACATATATTTTTCTTTTACATTACATAAATCAAATTATATAGTTAACTATTGAAATCAAGGTTAAGCTGTTACCTTGATTTTGATATGTGTCAACAAAAGTTAGCTTTTTAGATGGTATTTAATACAACTGGTGTTATATTGCTGTTAATAGACTATGGGCGTTTTGCATTCTGATTTTAGCGTCCATTATCGATTAAAATTGCAAGTTTTGTAATAACGTGATGGTTATTTATCGAATTTCAATCTGGGTCTAGTTTTTACGTGCTAATAACAAAAATGAATAACCACACAAGTGCACACAGAAGTTAAACACAGATTTCCTTTTTCTATTTTGGTAATTTTAGGTAGCAAATATGCAAACCCCGCACATTCTGATTGTTGAAGACGAAGTTGTTACTCGTAATACCCTGAAAAGCATATTCGAAGCTGAAGGGTATATCGTACACGAAGCCACTGATGGCAACGAAATGCACAATGTTCTATCTGATCATGATATTAATCTGGTCATTATGGACATTAACCTTCCTGGTAAAAATGGGCTGTTACTTGCTCGTGAATTACGTGAACAGGTAAGTGTTGCACTAATGTTCCTAACAGGTCGTGATAATGAAGTTGATAAAATCTTAGGACTAGAAATTGGTGCCGATGATTACATTACTAAACCATTTAACCCTCGTGAATTAACGATTCGTGCACGTAACTTACTGTCACGTACCATGAATTTAGTTAATGGCACAGAAGAACGCCGTTTAGTGGAAAGCTATAAATTCAATGGTTGGGAGCTGGATATTAACAGCCGCTCACTAATCAGCCCTGCTGGTGAACAATATAAATTACCACGCAGTGAATTTCGTGCGATGCTGCATTTCTGTGAGAACCCAGGAAAAATCCAAACTCGTGCAGAATTACTGAAGAAAATGACAGGCCGTGAACTGAAACCTCATGATCGTACTGTTGACGTAACTATCCGTCGTATTCGTAAGCATTTTGAGTCAACACCCGATACACCAGAAATCATTGCAACAATTCATGGTGAAGGTTATCGCTTCTGTGGTGATTTAGACGAGTGATTTGATCTAATCTCAAACACTTTACTAATAAAAAACCCCTGAATGATATTCAGGGGTTTTCTTTATCTAAATCTAGAGAAGGATTAATAAAATCACAAACAGTGAAAATTGATCTCAGCGACTATTTTGAAAAAAAATATAACTTCTTTTTTAAAAAAATTTTAAACCTTATTCGTATTAATTTTATTAACCATTAATTTCTCTAGCAAATGCAAATCACTCTTTCCACGGCATAATAGGTACTGCACTAATCGCATTTTTTGGCGAACCATCAATGACTTTATCAGAGTACGTCAGGTAAACTAAAGCGTGGCGCTGTTTATCGTAAAAACGTACAACTTGAAGCTTTTTAAAGACGAGTGATGTTCTTTTCTGGAAAACAACATCGCCATTATTTTTCCCTTTAATAACCTTTTCACTTAGTTCAATAGGTCCTACTTGCTGGCAAGAAATAGCCGCATCAGCAGTATCTTCAGCAAGACCTAAACTCCCTGAAATGCCCCCCGTTTTTGCTCGGCTTAAATAACATGTGACATTTTTAACTTCAGGATCATCAAATGCTTCAATCACAATTTTATGGTTAGCGCCAAAAAACTTAAATACCGTATCCACGTAGCCAATTTCTTCTGCTTTTGCCATCAAAGAAAAAGGGAGTAAGATAGAGACAGCTAGCATCTTTTTGAAATTTAACATATTTACCTTGTTCCATTGAAAAGATGAGAAAGTAATTGCGTCTAGAATAAAACAATCTATTACTAACTGATAGAAGAATTTGTGTACATTAGTCGATGAAAAAGACTATATTCTACGATTGTTTAACAATATAACTTGTTATAGATGTTCAGGCTCTTTACCATCTACGGCAATAAACAAACGAATATGATTAAGGGAGATGTATGGATCAAACCAACATCATACGTGATTTGCTCGCTTGGCTTGATAGTAACCTAGACAAGCCATTATCCCTCGATAATGTCGCAACCAAAGCGGGTTACTCCAAGTGGCATCTACAACGCATGTTTAAAGAAGTTACAGGACAAGCGATTGGTTCTTATATTCGTTCAAGGCGTCTATCCCGTGCAGCCGTTGCATTACGTTTAACGAGCCGCCCTATTTTAGACATTGCTTTGCAATATCGTTTTGATTCTCAACAGACTTTTACCCGCGCTTTTAAAAAGCAATTTGATAGAACACCCGCACTTTATCGTCGTACTGATGAATGGTGCGCGGTAGGCATTTGTCCACCAATTACCTTAGATCCGCAAAATTTACCTAAATGGGAATTTGTAACACTATCTGAGAAGAAATTAATTGGTATTGAGCAAACTTGTAGCCACACCCTTGAGCAATGGGCCGAAGCCTGCTCTAACATGCGCCAAACCTTCTGGCGCTACTACATGAGCAAGATAAGCGCTGTCCCTCATCAAGTTTATGGGCTTCACCACGCACAACATAGCGATGAACATGAAGACGAACAACGTGTGCTTTACACCACTGCTGTTGAACCAGATTATGCAACGTTTATCGATGATGATGCAGCAAATGAAGTCTCTCTTGCTGGCGGTGATTACATTCGGTTTGATTTTGAAGGTGAGGCAAAACGCGGTGCAATGCAGGAGTTTTTATTCCTAATTTATGGCGTCTGCTTACCTAATATGGGATTAACGCGCCGTAAAGGCTATGACGTTGAAAAATATTATCTTAAAAATGTGCGTTACAGTAATGAGATGGTAACGGAGCCACAAGATCATATCGAACGTTTTGAATATTACATTCCAATTAAACGCGAACACGAAGGTGTAACTGCATAAGAAAAAGCTCTCTTTGTCGTATGAAAAAGAGAGCTTTTATTTTTTAGCGCTGGACTTCATCTAGTGCAATATCAGTAAGATGACTCACATCACCCGCGGTTTCAATCACCCAGCCATTAGCAAGCCAAGGGCTATTTTGATAATCAACGCGAGAAATAGAGCAATTACGCAGTCTTAAACGGCGTTCTGCATATGCAGGCAATCCTAATACAGTGCTCAGTAAGCACCCTAAAGCAATACCATGACTGACTAATAGTGGACGGCTATTTTCGGGTAAATCAAGGCATTGATTTAGCGCAGCCTGCATACGACTTGCTAATTCTGCCATTGATTCTCCTTGGGGAATTCGTCCATCAGGTGTACCATCAATCAAACTCTTGCGCCAAGCCTCTTCTTGTGTCTTTAATGTTGCGATCTCTCGCTGTTCAAGAACGCCCATATTAAGTTCACGTAAACGTGGGTCAGTTATCACTTCACAGCCACAAGCTTGTGCAATGATTTCTGCCGTTTGACGAGTACGGCCAAGATCGCTTGAGATAATGTGGGTAATGCCTGCTGATTTTACTTTTTCAGCAACTTGCTGTGCTTGACGCACACCATTCGCTGTTAGTGGGCTATCAGATTGCCCTTGAATACGTCTCGCCACGTTCCATTCAGTTTCACCGTGGCGAACAAGATAGACCTGTAACATACATTTTTTCCGTTATACTGCTCTAATTTTTTCAAAGGATGATTAATTCATTATGTATCATGTCATTGCAGCCACTACGAATCCAGCAAAAATCAACGCGATAAAACTCGCCTTTGAGCAAGTATTCGGTAAAGATACCTTTGATATTGAAGATATTAATGTCGATAGCCGTGTTCCACAGCAACCTATCGGAAATACAGAAACGAGAACTGGCGCACGTCAACGTGTGATGGCAGCTCGCCAAGTTCGCCCTGAAGCTGATTTTTGGGTTGGCGTCGAAGCCGGTATCGAAGATGATATGACCTTTGCTTGGATTGTTGTCGAACATGGTCAAATTCGTGGAGAATCACGCTCAGCAAGCCTTATGCTACCAGAACAGATCTTAAAAGGGATCCGTGAAGGTCGGGAGCTTGGCGATGAAATGGCTTTCTTAACAAAAATTGACAACATTAAACAGCGCGGCGGTGCGATTGGTTATTTTACTGATGGTCTACTCAGTCGTACTTCTGTGTATCAACAAGCATTAGTGCTGGCATTAGTACCTGTCACTCATGATATCTATAAAGAACTTAATCAAAAAGAAGATTAATAATTAATCTGATGCGTTTTTTTAGATAAATCAGCTTCTAGATAAGTCTGCTGTTAGATAAAAAGAAACAAAAAAAGCCATTTAATCAAACAATTAAATGGCTTTTTATTATTCTAGTTTAGTGAGTAACAACGCGACTATTTTTTCGTCATTAGTTCTTTTTCAAGCCATAATTTCACATCATGTGGCGCTGTTTTTAAACTATTAGAGCCTCTAGTGATGGTGGCAATACCAACGCCTAACTCTTCTTTTAACTCACGCTGACTTAAATCCCCTCGCATTAGCTCTTGCACAATGCGAACTCGAGTTGCCAAAGCACTACGTTCATCAGGTGTCATTAAAAGTTGTAAAATAGGAAATTGCACATTTTGCTCAAAAGCATGTTGTAATAACTCAACAAATCTTAGCCAGTGCTCATTCTCTTCAGGTGATAATGCAGGATCTTGCATCGTGGGAACCTCTTTTTGCCACACTCATTAACTAGTACATAATATAACATACTTTACTAATGTACAAAGAGGCTCCAACAATAAATCCGCGTTATTATCTCTTAATACTGACTATTCCACTCATTTTCAGTCAGTACTGGCTGCTGTTCGCCCGCAAAATAGCTATAGAAAACAGCAAAAGAGAGTACATTTTTGACATAACCACGCGTTTCAGCAAAAGGAATACTTTCAACAAACGCAATCGCGTCTAATTGACCATTTGCATCAGATAACCAACGGTCAACACGCGCAGGTCCCGCATTATACGCAGCACTTGCCAAAATACGGTTTTGGTTAAAACGTTGATAGACAGAATCAAGATAAGCGGTACCAATCTCAATATTCTTCACAGGATTTGTCAATTGTGCACTACTTGTATATCCCGTAATACCTGCTTGTTTTACCGTAAACTCTGCTGTTTTTGGCATAACCTGCATTAAACCTGTTGCACCCGCTGAAGAGCGAGCTTGGGGGTTCCACGCACTTTCTTGACGAGCAATAGCCATCGCATAATTACGGTCTATTGATTTATCTTTCGTATATTGCTCAAACTCATTTTTCCAAGCAAGAGGGAAGCGTTCTTCTAGATGATCCCACATTTTCCCAGTGATCGTGGCTTGTACTGCTAAATCAGCCCATTTTTGCTCGTATGCATAACGCGCTAATTCAGACTGTATTTGCGCTGGCTGTGAAGCGACATAGTTTGCCCATTCTGATCGCGCTAAGTTATCCATCTGCCAATACATTAACTCACGAACACGCTGTATTTCTGGCTGATTAGGGATGTTTGATGAAACACTAGGGGCTTTATCTATCACCATCACATAAGGCTTACCTAATTTGGCAGCCGCAACCATTGGGTAAAAACCACGATTTTGTGTTAGCGCTTCTAAAATAGCTTGTGCTTCACTGTTTTTACCTTGTGATTGCAATACCATTGCTCGCCAATAACGCCACTCTTCCTTATTTTTACTTTCAGGAGAGAGTCTTTCTAACCACAATGCCAATTCAGCGGGTTGATTTTGGCTTAATGCTAGGCGTACACGACGCTCACGCAATATATCTGATGCTGTATCTTGAATAACGCTATCACGCCATTTTACCTGCTCCGGTGTGGCATAAGGCATATATTGCCATGCCACAGTATCACGCATTAACTGGCGTTCACTCGCCGTCATTTTTTGCGCATGTGCGATATTATCAATCTGCGCTCTTGCTGCATCAGCGTCTTTTCTTGCCCAACGTGAAAATGCAGATTGTATGATGGCGCGAGTAAAATCTGTTGGTGAAAGCGTAGTTGCATAGCGCCCAACTAAGTTTGGATAGTCTTGTAATTCAACCAAGGCATCACTAATGGTTTGATAATTTTCAGGGAGACGTCGAGCCAAGTAAGCAGCAAGCGCCGTATTACCATTTTTAATTGCTAAATTAATTCGCTCTAATACTAATTCTGGTGTTAATTGATTCGCTTTTTGCCATTCATCAAAAAGAGGATCGCAACTTGATGGCATCGAAGTGCCATTTAACCATGCTTCTTTAGCCCCTATCCATGCTGTCTGGATATCACCGGTTGCCCATTTTGCATAATAGTAATTACATCTTGCTGCTTTAGGATTCGGTGGATTTGGACTAAAAGTCAGTAAATTTTGCCACTCTTGACGTTTTGCCAATTCATTCACAAACAATGAAGGAAGTGCTTTTGCTGGCGGTAATGTTGGATATTTAGCAACAAACTCAGTGACTACAGCAGGCGCAATGACATCAAGATTGTCCGTAATTTGACGGTATTCCAAATAGGGATAAAGTGGGTAACTTTGCAATGTGGGGAGTAATTTTTCTACTTCATCTGTTTTTTTAAGATCCCACGCTGCTTTAATTTCTTGATAACGACCACGTTGCTCACTGAGTGAGTCTGCTTGTGTCCATGTAGAAAAACACAATGCCCCTATTGCTACGGCTAATGACCATGTTTGCTTCACCACGTTATTTCTCCCACCTCAAATAGAACCACCAAAGAGTGAATACATTAGCTAATATGATAATCATTAACAATGTAAGTTCCCCTCTTTAAGAGAAATTTTCTTTACTTTCAGAGGAAGTACGAAAGGTGGATAAAAACCTCTCTTTTGACTAAGGTTTTCTTTTATAAATCGGGTATACTGGCGACTTTCATCATTTTCGGGTCTTTGGCAAAATACTGGCATTGACTTTGCTATTGTTCATTTTGGTGCCATAAACACGCGGCTTAATCACAAAAAATTTGTTTTTAGCGCAAAAAGTGGCACTTCAGATAAAATCTCTTTTATAATCAAAGGGTAATTATAGTGGCTCAATACGTTTATAGTATGTTGCGTGTCGGGAAAATTGTCCCACCTAAGCGACATATCCTTAAAAACATTTCACTCAGCTTCTTCCCGGGCGCGAAAATTGGTGTGCTTGGTCTTAATGGTGCCGGTAAATCAACATTACTACGCATCATGGCAGGTATTGATACTGATATCGAAGGTGAAGCACGTCCACAACCGGGTATTAAAATTGGTTACTTACCACAAGAACCAAAATTAAACCCAGAACATACAGTACGTGAAGCCGTTGAAGAAGCCGTTAGCGAACTGAAAAACGCATTAAACCGCCTTGATGAAGTTTATGCGGCTTATGCCGATCCTGATGCTGATTTCGATAAATTAGCAAAAGAACAAGGTCAGTTAGAAGCGATTATTCAATCTCATGATGGTCATAACCTTGAAAATCAATTAGAGCGTGCAGCAGAAGCACTGCGTTTACCTGAATGGGACGCTAAAATTGAAAAACTTTCAGGGGGTGAACGCCGCCGTGTTGCTATCTGTCGTCTTCTGTTAGAAAAACCAGATATGCTGTTATTAGATGAACCCACTAACCACTTAGATGCAGAATCTGTGGCTTGGTTAGAGCGCTTCTTACATGATTATGAAGGTACTGTTGTGGCGATCACCCATGACCGTTACTTCCTTGATAATGTAGCGGGTTGGATCTTAGAACTTGACCGTGGTGAAGGTATTCCATGGGAAGGTAACTACTCTTCATGGTTAGAGCAAAAAGATGCACGTCTTGAGCAAGAAGCAGCAACCGAAGCAGCTCGCCATAAATCTATTCAAAAAGAACTTGAGTGGATCCGTCAAAATCCTAAAGGTCGTCAGGCAAAAGGCAAGGCTCGTCTTGCTCGTTTTGAAGAGCTTAACAGCGTTGATTATCAAAAACGTAATGAAACCAGTGAACTCTTTATTCCACCTGGACCACGTTTAGGCGATAAAGTATTAGAAATTAATAATCTAACAAAATCTTATGGTGATCGCGTTCTGATTGATGATTTAAGCTTCTCTATTCCTAAAGGGGCGATTGTCGGTATTATCGGTCCTAACGGTGCAGGTAAATCAACGCTATTTCGTATGATCTCAGGTCAAGAACAACCCGATTCAGGCACCTTAACACTAGGTGATACTGTTAAACTAGCATCGGTTGATCAGTTCCGAGACAGCATGGACGACAGTAAAACTGTTTGGGAAGAAGTTTCAGGTGGCCAAGATATTATGCGTATTGGTAACTTTGAAATTCCAAGCCGTGCTTATGTTGGTCGCTTTAACTTTAAAGGCGTTGATCAAGGTAAACGTGTTGGCGAACTTTCTGGTGGTGAGCGCGGTCGTTTGCACCTGGCGAAACTGCTACAAGTTGGCGGTAACATGTTACTGCTCGATGAACCAACCAACGACCTCGACGTTGAAACTTTACGTGCGTTAGAAAATGCCCTGTTAGAGTTTCCTGGTTGTGCAATGGTTATCTCGCATGACCGTTGGTTCCTTGACCGTATTGCCACTCATATCATCGATTATCAAGATGAAGGTAAAGTGGAATTCTTCGAAGGTAACTTTACTGAATACGAAGAATACAAAAAACGTACATTAGGCAACGACGCTATTCAGCCTCGTCGTATGAAGTACAAACGTATGGCCAAATAATTAAAATTATTTTTCTTACGACCAAAAATAAAAGCAGAGATTATTCTCTGCTTTTTTATATTTAATTAGCTTGAAATTTAATAAATAATTGTAGAGAAATATTAATTAACTTTCTTGCCTATAATCAAATGTTAAAGGCGCAGTAAATGAAATACGACCATCAACTAAGCGATAGCTTTCAGGTGCGGGAAATGGCGAAGCACGTTTAACTGTATTTAACGCTTCTCTATCAAGAATGCGATTACCTGATGATGTTTCCACTTTCGCATCTAATAATTCCCCTTTAGCATTTAATACAATAGAAATTTGTGTCACTCCTGTCGCTTTAAAACGTATTGCTGTACGTGGGTAACGTTTATACATTTCAATATGACTATGTACTAAACTTTCCCAGCCCATTTGTCCACTCACCGACGAAGAGGATAAGCTATTAAATTGCGCACTGCTGGCCGTATTAGCACCAGAAACTGGCGCACTTGTCACTTCCGATGGTGCTTCAGAGACAGGAAGATCATCAGGCACTTTTACTGCCACAGGTTTCGGCTTCACTACCGGTTTGACTTTTGGCTTTTCGGGAATACGTTCATAAGTACCGTGTTCAACAACGGGCATTTTAGGTAAATCTAATACTTCTTTGACTGGCTCTGGTTCTGTTTCTGCGGGTTCAGGAACAGACATCACTTTTTCAGGGCCGATAGGAACATCTTTTGTTTCTACCTGAGCCAGTTGATAAATACCAATATCCATTGTCATCGCGGGTGGTAAAACGCCATAGCGCTCATCTTTAGATGTTATCCAACCAATAGCGACAACGACTAATGTTGCATGAAATAAAATACTGGCGGCAAATCCACCAATAGAAAATGACCTACGGCGTGAAAAAGTCGCCGACATACTACTCATAATTCTTGCCTCTGATTTTCTTTCTGATGAATTATAGGCATAATATAAACACAAATGATATTGCTTATTATTAATAATACAATAAAAAATTAGCTTGATAATTATCATAACTTGTTCGCATAAGAAGCAGTAAGAGCTTATTATTTCACTCTTTTTTAGACACCAGAGATTATGGCTAGCGATAAATCATTGGCACAAAAAATTAGTTGTGCCTATCAATCAACCTATGGACAACTTGTGCGTTTTTTCCACAAACGTACGGGTAATTACCATGATGCAGATGATTTGTCTCAAGATGTGTTTACACTATGGCTAAACAGAAAAGAACAAACACCTGTGCAAGAACAGCGTGCTTTTCTGTTTAAAATAGCGAACCACGTTTTGATTGACCATTGGAGAAAAAATCAAAAGCAAAAAGATATCTATCAGGATGATTGTGAATTAGATGACGCTGCTCAAAGTTATACCACGGAGCTTGATCCGGGATATGTTCTTGAGCATCAACAGCGTTTAGATCTACTTAGCGAAGCAATTGAAACATTACCTCCACGCCGTCGAGAAGCATTTATTCTTTATCGTTTTGATGGACTATCACAAAGCGAAATTGCAGAGCAAATGGAAATCTCAATCAGCATGGTGGAAAAGCATATTGCGGCTGCCCTATTACATTGCAAAAGATATGTCGATGCAGGAAAGGAGAAATGCACGAATGATGAGTAAGCCGGAAAAAAATATACCGGAAACGAGACCTCACATAGATGAGGACGCAGACTCCTTTTTTTTGGAGACTGATGATGAATTACTCCATGGTTCGACTGATGAGCAAGCCGCCCTTTGGTTCACCCGGCAACACAGCCAAAGGATGAGTCCTAAACAACGTCAAGCATTTAAAGTGTGGATAGAAAATGATGTAAACCGGCAAGCGTATCAAGATATTGCGGGTATCTGGCGTCAATGCGATGCATTACCACGACCAACAATAGCCACAATTGAAAAGAAAAAACGCGCACCTTGGCGACCAGTGATCCACACCACAGCAACTCTTTGTTTACTCACCGTTTTATATCTTCCTTATAGTCATTTACCTGCATTACTGATGGATAATATGACGCTTGCAACCAGCGACTTACCGAAAGAAATAACCTTAGCTGATGGCTCTAAAGTTTATTTAGACAGAAACACACAGGTAAGAGTGGCTTATGTGCAAGAAGAAAGACGATTATGGCTAGATAAAGGACAAGCTTACTTCAAAGTAAAATCAAATCCGTATCGCCCTTTTTATGTTCATGCTGATAGCCGATTAATTAAAGTGGTTGGTACTGAATTTGAAGTCAGTCGTTATGATAACAATCAAATTAACGTTGCTGTACACCAAGGGATTGTCGAAGTAAAAGCCACACCAAAATCTTCGCCAGCCTATTTGTATGCTGGCTCTCAAGCCACCAGCAAGTTAACCAGTGATAGTTTTGTTATCTCTTCGGTCAATGTTGATTCCGTGGGAAGTTGGCGTTTTGGTCAACTGCATTTCTTTGAGCGCCCATTGAATGAGGTGATAACCAAACTCAAACCTTATCTTGATATCAATATTCAAATTACCTCTCCTGAAATTGCCAAAATGAAAGTCTCAGGGATCGCGAATATAAACGATGCCAAAGACTTTATTACCGCAATTCCACTTATATTGCCGGTTAATGTTGTTTTTACCGATAAAAATAATGCGTTAATTATCAACAAGTAAAAATAAATATGAAAAATATTCTTTTTTACAGGTGAGGATAATTCTCATTTCACCCTCTTCCCTAGTAACAACAATTATTAAGTTAGTGAATGGGATTGGTGAAATGAAAATGAATAACAAAAAAGAGGCTCTTAAGAGGTCTCTGCTAGCGTTGCTAATAAGTACCACTATTGCCGCACCTTGCGCTTATGCATCTACAGTTTCTGTGGCGTTACCAGAACAGTCTTTAGCTGATTCATTAAGTGCCATTGCAAAACAAGGGCAAGTACAAATTTTATTTGATGCAAATTCGGTTAAAAACCTACGTGCTCCAGCACTTTCAGGTCAATTTGAAACCCAAACCGCATTACAAAAAGTCTTAATTGGCAGTGGATTAGAAATTATTCCACAAGGAAGTGGATTTGTTATTCGCCCTCTAGCAACGGCTAACAAGATTGTTATTCCTGAAGTTAGAGTCACAGGTGTCGGTAATGCTTATCATCCAGCTACCGATGTCGTTTCTGCACCGCAATACATCACCGCAGAAGAGATAAAACAGCGTAATACAGGTGATGGAAACGTTACTGACTTACTAAAAAGTAACCCTGCTGTTCAATTTTCCAATAACGACAGCACCTCAATGAATCAGGGTGAAATTAAACCTTCTCGTATTTCTATTCACGGCTCTAGTAGTTATCAAAACTCTTACAAGCTTGATGGTGTAAGTTTTAACAATGACTTTGACCCTGCAAAATCAGATTTAGGTGAAACCAACACACGCATTAGTAGTGACGAACAAGGGATGTACCTTGATAGTCGCCTAATTGATAGCGTAGCCGTTTACGATAACAATATTCCTGTAGAATTTGGCGGATTTACGGGTGGCACCGTTGAAGTACAAAGCCGTCGTTGGTCTGGTGAAACACACGCCAACGCCTATTATCGTACAACTCGTTCAAGCTGGAACAATATTTTCACCGATCCAAAACTAAATTTTGATACTGCAAATAATGATTTCAGTAATCCAGCCCGATTCCAGAAAAAATACGATAAACAAAACTTTGGTGGTTGGTTTGAAACAAGCTTAACAGACAATACTGGGCTTATTTTCTCTGCATCTCGTCGTGAATCTACGATCCCAATGATGATTAGCTCTGAAGGCGGAGTGATCCGTCATCCTGATGGTGAACTGGAACAAGTTGAGCAAACACCTCATTATAAAGATCAAACCCGTACCTCAGATAACTATTTTATTAAATATTCTTGGGATATTTCAGAAAAGCAAACTTTTGATTTATCAAGTAATATTGCCAGATATAAAAGCTATTTATTCTCCGGCTCTGTCTATAACTCAGGTTATGACAACGAACATAATGGTTTAAGTTTTACCGCACTTTATAAACATCAGCTTGATCTTGGTTCATTAGAATTAACGGCAGGTTATCAAAATCTGGAAGATAAACGTTCTAACGATCAAGACGAATTTGTGACCATCAAGGACTACACCGATTGGAAAAATCCACAGCAGATAAGTAGTGGTGGTCAAGGTGATTTGAAGAGCAAACAAGAAACCTATAACGCCAAAAGTATTATGCGATTTAATCCTGTTGAATGGGGTGCTGTAAGCCATCAGCCAACCACAGGATTTGAGATCAGCCGTACTAAAGGCTCTTATATTCGCGATAAAACCTACTACAACTATACCTATACTGGCTCCACTTGGGATGATCAGTGGATGGGTTCATTAGAGCAAACAACACGTTTCCTTGCCGGTACACATGATGCTTCGTATACAAACTATTCGATTTATCTTGATGATAATATCCAATATAAACGTTTAACGTTGCGCCCGGGTATTCGGTTAGATCGTGATGATTTTGTTCAAAAAAACAATATCGCTCCTCGTTTAAGCGGAACTTATGATATTTGGGGCACTGGTAATACTTTAATTATTGGTGGTGTAAACCGTTACTATGGTCGTTCCATGCTGACTTATGCGCTTTATGGCGCACAGAATGCAGGCTTACAGCACTGCTATTACTCTTGTGATAACGACAATCCGAATGATTGGGAAAATCGTACTGACTTTGAAGGCGTCGATTCGCTAAAAACACCTTATAACGATGAAATTACTTTAGGTTTACAACAAGAAATCGCATCCACGACGTGGCGTTTACAATATGTTCATCGTGAAGGTCGTGACGAAGTGCGTAGTGATACTAAATATCCAAATGACAAAGATAAAATAAGAATTCGTCAATTTAATAACAATGGACGCAGTACTCACGATACCGTAACGCTTTCTGTGAAAAATAGTCAGCCGTGGGAATTAGCGCAAGCTGACCATGTTTTTAATGCTTCTATTAGCTGGCAACAAAGCAAAACGAATACACCTAAAGATTCTGGCTATGCCAACTTCGATCCTAGTGTACAAGGAATGAACTACGACAAAGTGTGGTATGACGGAAAAATCATCAATGCAAAAGACTTACCTTCTGGCAACTTTAACTCACCATTAAAAGTCACGGCTGAACTCACTAGTGTTTGGGATGATTTAGATCTGACTTGGTATAACCGCCTTCAATGGAATGGCGCTCGTTCACAAGCAGAAAAAGCCAATAATGGTTCCCCAAAACCAAGTGAATATGGTCCATTATTTGAATACAAAAAACGTAATTACAGTAGCCGTTTTACTTGGGATACCAAACTAGGTTGGAAACCTGAATTTGCTTATGGTGTAGGTATTTCTGTTGAAGTAAATAACGTCCTTAACACTAAAAATGTGTCTGACTACTTCACTTACCAAGATAAAGATTACAAATCGTATGAACCAGGTCGTCAGTTCTGGTTACAAGTCAGCTACGACTATTAATAAATTGACGAAGTTAATGTGAGCAACCAAGTCGATACACAATAAAAATATGACCAATAAGCAATGAAAACAATAAAACAATTTTTCTATTTAGTTTCACCTTTTTGGGGGCGGCGTGCCGCCCTTTACTGCTGGTTTCTATTGATTATTTCGTTAACCTTAACCCTGTCATCGGTTTGGTTTAACGTCAAAATGAATGAATGGAATGGCAGTTTCTATAACGCATTACAACAACTTGACGGACAAGCGCTATACAAACTCCTTCAACAATTTGTCATTATCATTGCAGGATTAATCACTGTCGTGGTTATGGGCGATTTTTTACGCCAAAAAATGGTTATTCGCTGGCGAGAAGGCATGACAGAGCAAGTCCTCGACCGCTGGTTATCGAAAAACAGTAAACACTATATGCTAAGACTGACTTCTCAAGAGCCTGATAACCCGGATCAGCGTATTGCAGAAGATATTCGTTTACTGATCGAATCAACCATGCGTTTAACGGTGACATTTTTACACTCGTTACTCACACTTATCTCTTTTGCCACCATTCTTTGGTCGCTGTCTGGCGCTATCTCTTTCACCTTAGGCGGTAGCGAATGGACAATTCCCGGCTATATGTTCTGGGCTTGTATTATCTATACCATTATTGGGATCACCATTACGCAGTTTATTGGTTCGCCATTGCGTAAAATTAATATGGATAAACAACGCAAAGAAGCTGATTACCGTACTGCGCTTATCACTCGCAAACAACATGGCGATGCGATTGCAGGTCAACGTGGTGAAATGAGTGATCGTAATGAATTAATGGGTCGCTTTTTAGGGGTTATTCGTAACTGGAATAGCCTTATCCGCTACGAAAGAAATTTGGCTTTCTTCACTGTGGGTTATCAACAAGCGACTGCAATGGCGCCCATTATTTTTGCCCTACCTAAATTCCTTGCTGGCGAGTTAATGCTAGGGGGATTAATGCAATTAAGACAAGCATTCTCTAGTGTTGCAGGCGCATTAAGCTGGTTTATTTTCTCTTATAAAGAGATTGCCGCATGGCAAGCAACAGTAACCCGTCTTTATAATTTCGTGGTGCTTTTAGAGCATGATCATGAGTCAGAAGTCGCTGATTTAAATGATAAACAGACTAAATTGAAAGCTAATCTTTCTCTATTTATGCAAGATGATAGCCTGTTAATCCAAGATATTAACTTCTCGGTAAAAGCGGGTGAATTAACCGTTATCGAAGGTTGTTCTGGTTTAGGTAAATCAACATTGCTTAGAGCATTAAGTGGACATTGGCCTTACTTCAAAGGGGAAATTCAACGCTCGCCAAATGTGTGTTGGATCCCACAACGTATGTATCTGCCTTTTGCGCGTTTAGATAGTTTGCTCGCTTATCCTTGTCAGCCTAATCAATTCTCCACTAAAGAGTACGAAGAAGCGCTTCATTTGGTGGGCTTAGACAAAATAAAAAATCAACTTTCACTCGAAACTGATTGGACAACACGCCTATCAGGTGGTGAGCAACAGCGTCTTATTTTTGCCCGTTTATTACTCAATAAACCTGAACTTATTTTATTAGATGAAACCACATCAGCCCTTGATGAGCAAAATGCGTTAAACATGTTGACGTTGCTAAAACAACATCTGCCAACCGCGGGGATTGCCTTAGTCAGCCACCAGCGCTTTACACATGTGATTGCAGATAATGTGCTTTCATTAAAAGCCCCTATCGTATCCTCCTCTCAACCTGTTGGAGCTACCGAATATGTATCGTAACTTACTGATTGTTTCAGTCAGCCTTTCACTTTTAGGATGTGCTGCAAGCACCCCTAATCAAAATGACAAAAATACGCTACTACTGCGTCCTGATGTTCGCCATTTTACGCTAGATAATGGGTTAGACGTCTACTTACTGCAACGTCAACAAACCGGCGTTGAAATGCGTCTATTAGTGAAAAGCGGTTCTGTACAAGAAGATGAAAAGCAACTTGGTTTTTCACACTTTACAGAACATATGGCGTTTAAAGGTACAACTCATTTTCCGGGTACAACGGGCTTTAAACAACTTGAAAGCCTAGGTATGAAATTAGGTAGTCACGTAAATGCCGCAACAAGTTTAAATGCGACAACGTATAAACTGTCACTCCCAAATGCAAACCCCATCCAAATTAAGACAGGGCTAAAAATCTTATCAGACTGGGCATTTGAAATGACATTTGACCCTATTGAATTTGATAAAGAGCGCCCGGTTATTGTTGAAGAATGGCGTTTGCGCCAAGGTATTGGTTTTCGTATTAATCGCCAGTTAGAAGAGTTACGTTATTACGGTAGTCGTTACCTTAATCGTGACCCTATTGGCGATCTCGACATCGTTAAACACGGCGATGTGAAAGATGCGAAACGTTATTATGATACTTGGTATCAACCAGAAAGAATGGCTTTAGTGCTGGTGGGTAACTTTAATCAAGGCGATGCTATCGCGGATATTAAACAACTATTTAACGCTAAAAATAGCGAGAACAAAGGGATTGACGATCCATCTTGGCACAATTTTATCGATCATAAAGATTTACTCGTTAAAACGATTTTCGATAAAGAGCAAGGCTCGCGTATTTTGCAATTTACCTTGCAACGGACTTTGCCTGCCCCTTTAAATAGCCGCCAAGGTCAATATGAAGACCTAATGGATTCATTATGGCTATCGATTTTAAATCAACGCTTCTCAACTATCGTCGATAATGGCTTGATTGCGTCTATTAGCGCTAATGCGCAAGGTGCAATGTTAGACTCTCGTCGCTCACAACAATTGATGATTGCGCACCCTAAAGGGAATGACTACCAAGGCGCATTAGATATCTTATTGACTGAAGTTCAGCGTTTAGCGTCTGTTCCTGTGACTCAAGAAGAGCTAGATAATGCACGTAACGCCTTGTTAAAACGTTTAAGTCAACAAGCTGCGGGCGAAGAACGTTACGAGCACGATTATTTAGCCAACCAAATCACGACAGCCATTGAATTGGATATGCCAATTCAAACAAAAAAACAGGCATTAAATTTAAGCTATCAACTCATCAATAAAGTGACGCCTGAAACGCTTGAACACTATTTTGCGCAATACCTAAAACAAGCATCACCACGCGTTGCTGTGATTGGCCCTGATAATGATGCTAATTTGTTTAATGCCACTAAAGCCACACAACGCTGGCAAGAAATTAGACAATCAAATCCAGGTGCATTTACGTTAAAAACGCAAGCTGTTGTATTAGATGTCAAACCTGAACTCACAGGTTCAGTTGTTTCAACACAATCACTGCCCATTGAAAAAACACAACAGTGGACACTGAGCAATAACGTAAAAGTGATTGTGAAAAATGACAGTTATCTCAAAGATAATATTCAAGTTTCACTGCGTATTCCGGGTGGTTCATCCCTTGAAACCAATCAAAGCTTAGGCATGGTGCAATGGGCATTAAAATTACCTGAAGCCAGTGGATATGGTCATTATAATGCGCGTGAATTGGCGTTATTTACCAAGCAACACCAAATTAATTTACGCCCTTATAGCGAACTGTTATTCCACGGTTTCCGTGGTGAAGCACCAATTGATGAATTGGAAACTTTACTCACGTTAATGCACTTAAAAATCACGTCACCGCAATTTAATGGCGAGAAATTAGAGCAACAAAAACAAGCGATGGCATTAGGGATCTCAAAAACACCTGTTGAACGCACCTTCTTAGATAATATCAATAAAGAAAGCTATCAAAATGGCGATCGTTTAGTGATTTCGCCTCAAGGTGCTTGGAGACAATTTACTGCCCAACAATTACAGCAAACCAACCAAATGATCTTAGGGCAACCGGCTGATATGACCTTAGTTATCAGTGGTCCTATCAATCTAAATCAAGTTAAACCTCTTGTTGAGCGTTGGATTGCGAGTCTGCCAACGCGTTCAGAGCAACGCTTATTTTGGGCAGATCCCGCTATTAATCCTAAACTTACCTCGTTTAGTAAAACATACCCTATTGCAAGTAGCGATAAGAGCATGATTAGCATTCAATATGCGGCACCGGCTCAATGGTCACAGCAGCAAGTATTAGCGCTGAATTTACTTGATACGGTGATCAGTCAACGCTTAAGGCTCAATCTGCGTGAACGTGCCGGGGGCATTTACTCTCTTGGTTTTTCTGAAATGTTAACGAAAGTCCCGACAAGCTACTATACCGGCCGTTTAAACTTTACGGCATCACCTGAGCGTGCAGATGAATTAATTACTCTTGCTCGTAAAGTCGTGAATGAAGTTAAACAATCAGGCATTACAGATAAAGAGTTACAAGAGGCTAAAAATATCTGGCTAACTGAAAATTCACAGGTAAATGACAGTGCAAGCTATTGGACGGATGCTCTGGCTCAAGTTGCAACTGATGACCAACAGTACCAGCGTTTACTTACTGATCCTGCCATCATAAAAACATTAAGTGTTAACGATATAAACCAAGTAGCTCGTCAGTGGTTAGGTGAGAATGAAAAGGTCTTTAAGTTAACGCCACCGAATCAAAAATAAACATGACTTTAGTTTATAAACGATAATTAACTACGTTATCGAAAACAAAACGCCCAGTTTAAGATAAAACAGGGCGTTTATTCATCAATTTTAATCAAGTTATAACAGCAACATTCAAATTCATTGATTATTAAATTTATTAATCTTTTTTAACAGCAAAACGACCACTGCCTAAAAACATAACAGCAATCGCGGCAAATAGATAAAAGCCCGCACTTTCTGGCGCCCATCCCCCTGTTTTAGGGTTTAATGCAAATAGATCACCAGAATGAACCATCAATACAGCAACAAACATTGTACCTGCTAAAACAAGTGCTGACGCACGAGTAAATAAACCGATAATCAGTAAAATAGGAGCAACCACTTCCCCAATCACTGTACCGTAGGCAATAAAGGTAGGTAGATTAACATTAGCTAACATTCCCTGAATACCTGCTAATCCGCCCGGTTCCATTTTATGAAGCCCATGTAGTAACATTAAAACTCCAAGAGAAACACGTAATACCAATTTACCTAAGTCAGAACAGTCAACAAGTTGATTAAATTTATTAATCATAACGTCTCCAAATTCAAAATAGTGATGTGTGTTTTTAATACGTATTAATAGGTACACTACATTATATGATGAAATATTATGAATGAGTGTGATTTTTATTATCACTATTTGTTCTCATTAACTAATCACTTAGATTATTATTGCTTTATCGCCCTCTACTCACCTTTTCCATGATTAAGATCACAACTTATTAACATAATAAACTCTTAATCACTCACTTCTCGTTATGCTAATAGATATCTCATCTGACCAGTATAAAAAGGGTATCCGATGGCACATTATTCTCATCTATTTTCGCCTCTTGATTTAGGGTTTACCACACTTAAAAACCGTATTCTTATGGGATCGATGCATACTGGGCTTGAAGAAAATCCAAATGACGCCCCAAAACTTGCACAGTTTTATGCCAAAAGAGCCGCTGCAGGTGTTGCATTAATAGTGACTGGCGGGATCTCTCCCAATAAACAAGGGGTGTTATTGCCACATGCCGCAACCTTGATGTCTGAAAGCCAACTAACCACTCATCAACTTGTTACAGATGCAGTTCATCAGCAAGGAGGTAAAATTGCATTACAGATATTGCATACCGGTCGTTATAGCTACCAACCTAATTTAGTTGCACCTTCAGCCATTCAATCACCAATCACCCCGTTTATGCCAAAAGCCATGAGCCATGAACAAATCGAACAAACCATCAATGATTACATTCATTGCGCTCAATTGGCACAAAAAGCAGGCTATGATGGTGTAGAAATTATGGGATCTGAAGGCTATTTAATTAATCAGTTTTTAGTCAGCCATACTAATCAACGAGACGATCAATGGGGGGGAAATATTGAAAATCGTTGTCGTTTTGCGCTACGTATTCTTGAAGGCATAAAAAAAACCGTCGGTGAGCAGTTTATTATTATTTACCGTCTTTCTATGTTGGATTTAATTAAAGATGGCTCAGATGCATCAGAGGTACTTTACCTTGCCAAAGCCGTTGAAAAAGCCGGTGCTACCATGATCAACACGGGGATCGGCTGGCACGAAGCACGAATTCCAACGATAGCCACCATGGTACCAAGAGGTCAATTTTCAAATGTAACACGCGAATTAATGGGAAAAGTGAATATCCCACTGATTACATCCAACCGAATTAACACACCACAAACCGCAGAAGCTATTTTAGCTGAAGGCTGTGCTGATATGGTCTCAATGGCTCGCCCTTTTCTTGCTGATCCTGAGTTTGTACTTAAAGCACAGCAGGGACGTGAAGACGAAATCAATACTTGCATCGCTTGCAATCAGGCATGCCTTGATGAAATATTTTCGGGGCAAACTGCCTCTTGTTTAGTTAATCCTTTTGCTTGTCGAGAAACAGAACTTCTAGTTATTCCCACTCTACAGCCTAAAAAATTAGCGGTTGTCGGAGCGGGTCCTGCGGGTTTGTCTTTTGCTGTTATGGCAGCGAAACGAGGTCATCATGTTACGTTGTTTGAAAAAGAAGATGTTATTGGTGGACAACTGAACATTGCCAGCCAAATTCCGGGGAAAGAAGAATTTCAAGAGACATTACGCTACTTTAAACGACAGCTACAACTCACTGGTGTGATTGTTAAAAATAATACCGAAGCCACCCCTGAACATCTTGAAAACTTTGATGAAGTCATTTTAGCGAGTGGCGTTAAACCTCATATTCCTGAGATTGAAGGTCTTGATGCTCCCATTGTAAAATCTTATCTCGACGTTCTTAAACACCACCAACCCGTAGGTAAAAATGTTGTCATCATAGGGAGTGGCGGAATTGGCTTTGATGCAAGCCTTTATCTTACGCAAAAAGGGCAATGTAGTAGCCTAAGCCCTTGCGCCTTTAATAAAGAATGGGGTATTGATCCCACACTTTCTTATCGTGGTGGCATAAAGCCCGCAAATCACCTTAAAGACGATACTAAACACATTGTTATGACACAGCGTAAAGCCGGGAAAATAGGCTTAAGCCTAGGTAAAACAACGGGTTGGATACATCGTTTAACGCTAGAGAAAAAAGGGGTTAAATTTTTAACCCATTGCAACTACCAAAGGATCACACCAGAAGGTCTAGTTATTGAACAGGATGGAAAACAACAACTTATTCCTGCTGATAATATTATATTGTGTACAGGGCAACGCGCTTATCACCCATTGCTTATGCCTTTAGAAAAAGAAAATAAAACGGTTCATCTTATTGGTGGAGCAAAAGATGCCAGTGCATTAGATGCAAAACGCGCTATTAGACAAGGCACAGAACTCGCCCTAGAAATTTAATCAATTAAGATTAGCAAAGCAAAAAGAAACCCCACATAAATGTGGGGTTCTATTTTTTATTAATTATTATTTTTACAGCTCTTCCTGTTTTACTACTTACCCTTTTTACCCATTATTTTTTTCAGTTAATGGATTATCTGAAATACGATTATCTTCAGCAATACAGACGGTTGCAGTAAAGAGAACATCCGTTGATGAGTTCAGTGCAGTCTCTGCTGAATCTTGTAACACTCCAATCATCACGCCCACAGCAACCACTTGCATAGCGATATCATTGTTAATACCAAACATGCTACAAGCCAGCGGAATTAACAATAATGAACCACCCGCAACACCTGATGCACCACATGCACAAATTGCAGCAACAAGGCTTAGCAATAACGCAGTTGGAATATCGACTGGCATACCCAATGTATTTACTGCGGCTAATGTCAAAATAGTGATAGTAATTGCCGCGCCACCCATATTGATGGTCGCGCCTAATGGAATTGAAACAGAATAAGTATCTTCGTCTAAATTCATACGACGACACATTGCCATATTCACAGGAATATTTGCTGCGGAGCTACGTGTAAAGAAGGCAGTTACACCACTTTCACGCAGACATGCCCATACTAATGGATATGGATTACTGCGAATTTTCCAAAATACAATCAGTGGGTTCACAACTAAAGCAACAAACAACATACAGCCAATCAATACAACAAGAACTTGTAAGTAACCCGCTAAGACCTCAAAGCCTGTTGTTGCAATAGTTGATGACACTAAACCAAAAATACCGATAGGAGCTAAACGAATAACAACACGTACTAAATTTGTTACTGCGTCAGCTAAATCTTGCGTTAAGGCTTTAGTGGTATCACTTGCATGACGTAATGCTAAGCCAAGCCCGATAGACCACGCTAGAATGCCCATATAGTTACCATTGATAAGCGCATCAACAGGGTTTGCGACCACATTAATTAATACGCCTTTAAGAACTTCAGCAATATTTTCAGGTGGTGACAATTGTGATTCATTAACAACCAGTGTTAAAACTGATGGGAACATAAAGCTGGCAACAACTGCGGTTAATGCAGCAAAAAACGTTGCTAATAGATATAGAATTAATACAGGGCGAATATTCGATTTTTGCCCTTGACGGTGATTAGCAATCGAAGCCATAACCAGTACCCATACTAAGATAGGTGCTACAGCTTTCAGTGCGCTAATAAACAGGGTGCCTAATAGATTCATCATCTTGGCAGCTTCTGGCGCTAACCAAGCAAGTAAAATCCCTGCAACTAAACCAACGAGTATTTGTTTGACGAGGCTTCCCTTAAAGAACAGGCCGAAGACTCTGGATTGTTGTTTATCCATAGCTATTCCATTACTTAAAATAATATTTAAAAAAGGCATTCTTGAGTGTTTGCAATGCCAGTATAAGGAATTGAATCGCGCTGAAAAGCTGATTATGCAAAATATACAGCATTAACCGTTTTTGTTAACAATAAAATAACACAACTGTGATCATAAGAGGATTTTGTTCTTTTTAATATACCAATATAGAATGAAAGAAATTATTATTATCAGTGAGTTATACTTAACCATCTTACTTATTTTTTATTTTGTTTCTCTTCTTTTGCATTTTATTAATCAACTGACTGTCTTTTTTATTAACATTATCACTAACAATTATCCTTTCTAACCTTCCTTAATTTGGATAAAAAACACACAAAAAAGATGAGCGATATAAACAAGATAACGTTTTATTTTTATCAATTAATATTAAAAATTTATCTTTTATGAATGCTATAAAATAGAGAGCGACTCTCAGTATTATTCATCTTATTAAGTTTTTCTTTTTAAAAAGCACCTATTCTGAACTCAAAAAGAGATTAGATGTCTATTTTTCGAGATCCAATATCCATGTATAAGTAGTGTCGTCATCCAGTTAAAAAATTTTCTGTCTAGTTTTTCATGATTTTGTTAGAGTGTTGCTGTTTTAAACAATGAAAAATAGACCCTATGAAGTAGAAAACGGGTAAATAGATTACAACACCTATTGATTTTATATTTACCCCCAAATGACTCAGTTTTAGGAAGCCTTTTATATGGAAATCGTAAGAGAGCTATTCTTGGCGCTATGGCACCAAGATTACGAAACCTTAGCTAATCCTTCATTAATATGGATTATCTACATTTTATTATTCACCATACTATTCCTAGAAAACGGAGTATTGCCCGCAGCTTTCTTACCAGGAGATAGCTTATTAATTTTAGTGGGCGTGTTAATTGCTAAAGATACAATGGATTTTCCATTGACCTTACTTATTTTGACCGCTGGCGCGAGCCTAGGCTGTTGGTTGGGCTATCTTCAAGGGCGATGGCTTGGAAATACGAAATTAGTACGCAGTTGGCTATCGCATCTACCAGAACATTACCACCAACGTGCGCATGGGCTTTTTCATCGTCATGGCTTAGCCGCATTACTTATTGGTCGCTTTTTAGCATTCGTTAGAACATTGTTGCCAACAATTGCTGGCCTTGCTGGATTGAACAATACCCGCTTTCAAATTTTCAACTGGTTAAGTGGACTTTTATGGGTAGGTATTCTGACCACGCTGGGTTATTTATTAGGTAATAGCCCCCTATTTCGTCAATACGAACACCATTTAATGAATATTCTTATGCTATTACCTGTTTGCCTATTAGTTATAGGATTAATTGGTAGCATCTGGGTTGTCATTAAAAAGAAAAAGAAAGTGAGCTAACGCTGCATTTTCTAATAACATCAAGATATTCTGAATACAAAATAAAGTCATAAAACGCATACTAAAAGCCTGTTTCAGAGAACTGAACAGGCTTTTATTTTATGGATGATCTCTTCTTTTTTCATCGTAAGTAATACAATAAATATTCCCGTCTAATTAAGATTTTTCTCTTTTTTACCTGATTACATCAATATTTAATTTTATTAAGAGACAAAATTGGTCTATGGTTATAAGTATTAACCTGTCATTATTAAAGGAGTTGCCTATGTCTCATCAACGTTCCAATGAAGATCTGCGTAGTGAATTGAAATCTCTTGCTGATACTCTAGAAGAAGTACTGAACTCCTCTGCAGATAAATCTAAAGAAGAAATCCAAAGCTTACGCGCAAAAGCAGAATCAGCAATCAAAGGTTCTCGTGCAAAACTCAGTGATGCTGGTCGAGAAATTGTCGATAACACCAAGGAAATCGCTGGAAAAGCAGATAACTATGTTCGTGAAAATCCATGGACAGGTATCGGTATTGGTGCCGCAGTTGGTGTTGTTCTTGGTGTTCTGCTAGCTAAACGCTAATCACACCTATGAGTGATACACAAAGACCACAGGGCCCCGCATCCGGGGTTCTGAATTCTATCAGTAAGATTGGTGCTATTGTCATAGGCATGGTTGAAACACGCCTAAACTTGATTGCCGTTGAACTGGAAGAAGAAAAAACCACGCTTATCCAGCTTATTTTAATGGCGGGTGTTACTTTGTTGCTCACCGCTTTTGGCTTAATGAGTTTACTTGTTCTGATTTTTTGGGTTATTCCACCTGAATATCGAGTTTATGCTTTAGCCATCACAACCGCTACTTTACTTTTTTGTGCACTGATTGGTGCCATCATGACATTAAGAAAAGCGCGAAATTCCACCTTATTAGGCGATACTCGCCAGCAATTGGAATTAGATAAACGTCTTTTGGAGCAATATCATGATGAACAAACAAAATAAGCAGACGATCCTCGCAAGACGTAAAAAGCTGTTGTTGAATAAAATTCAGCAACAGCGTTCTGATTTAGGGCAAAGCACGCAAACTTGGCTTGATGTGACAGAGCCTTATGATAAAGCGTGGCGAATTTTAGTTTCTTTAAAACCCGCATTGTTAGTGGGCGCTAGTTTTATTTCTCTTTATAGCATCAAACACCCTAGAAAAATCATACAATTAGGGCAACGTGCCATCGGTGCAATTGGTTTAATTCGTACAATCCAAAAGTCCTTCAAAAAAACCTCAGATTGAACATCAATTTTTTTGTCTAAGAATGTTAATTCTTCTTAATATCCTCTTTGCTCAATTCACATTATTGTATATCTCACAACGTAGCCGTGGTTATTAAATCTAAAAATAGAAAAATAGCCGACGAAAATACAATACAAATCGATATACATTGCGAATAATAGAGTTGAATTAGGAATAAAGACCATGAAAAAATTTGAAGACATTGCATTATTAATTGCCCGTATTTTAATGCCTATTTTATTTATTAGTGCAGGCTACGGAAAAATTGGTGGCTACGAAGGAACACAGCAATATATGCAAGCAATGGGTGTTCCAGGTTTCTTATTGCCACTGACTATTTTATTAGAATTAGGCGGTGGATTAGCAATCTTATTTGGTTTCTTAACTCGCACAACAGCAATCTTTACTGCGGTATTTACTCTTCTAACCGCACTGCTGTTCCACAGCAATTTTGCTGAAGGCATGAACCAATTAATGTTTATGAAAAATATGACAATCGCTGGTGGATATTTATTACTGGTTATCACAGGTCCAGGTAAATGGAGCTTAGATCGTATTTTCAATAAAAATTGGTAATAACCCCTTTAGAAACAAAAAAGATCCTCTAGGGGATCTTTAAATCGATAAGAATCCCATGTTTTAAACATAGGGTTCTTTTTTTTTAACTGTATTTATATAAATTTTATTAATTTTCTTTCTGTTACCCCCACCCCATCCTCAAATTCACTCTATCAGTGATATTTTTGTCTTTATTTAAATGAATCTTCTGTGATGTGTGAAATTTTAGGTGCGGTTTTTTTCGTCATTGATGATAAAAATCGTAGCTTGCTTATTATTTTAAAAAGTATGTTATTTTTCCCTTACAAATCAAGGATGTTACAATTTGAAATAAAATACACATTTTGTTACATATTAAAAATTCATGTACATTAGACCTGACTGGCTTTAGCGAGATTTCGGACATTTACGAAAGAGAATAATATAAGTAAATACACTTATTTTAAGAAACGAAAGTAGTAAATACCGTATGAACAATTATTTTACGCTAAGTCACTTATCCTACGAGGATATAATGCTTGTTCGCCCCGCCCCTTCCTTTACTTCTTATTAAAAGTACTTAAGCTACTCTAATCAATTAAAGGCTCATTTATGGGCCTATTATTCAATAGATACTTTTTTAGGCTTATTTTTTTGTCTTTTTTATTGCGTGTTTGTCACAGTTAAATGGGAGCTTTTATGTCAACGAATGACGCTAACAATACCCCTAAACCCCGTTTGGTATTAGATGATCCGACATCATCACCCTCCTTTAAAATGGGGATGACATTCTCAGAACAACAAGCTCGCATTAAAAAATACAGCGAATTACTCGAAACGTTAGGTAAAGGATTACTGCACACGGGGTTAGTGTTTACTTGCCAAATTGGCGGCTTACCCGCAAGCACCTTTCAAGTCACCCAATTCGATTTAAACGAAGGGTTATCAGAACTTTTCACTCTGTCGATTCACGCGGTGAGCGAGCAAAACGACATCGATTTTTCCAATCAATTAGGCGTAGCTTCATCGTTAACGGTCAGTCGTGATGGTAAAACACTTCGCACTGTTCAAGGTTTGTTGGCAAGTGCCGAACAAGGCAATACCGATGGCGTTAAAACGTGGTATCAATTTGTTATTCGCCCAGAAATGTGGGTGATGACGCTGAACCAAGATAGCCGTATTTTCCAGAATAAAACGGTGCCACAAATTCTTCAGCAATTGCTGGATGAAGCCCATATCAAATATGACAACCAGTTTTATCAACCTGAACTGCATCAAACTCGTCGCTATATCACTCAAAAGCGCGAGTCTGCTTATGCATTTTGGTGTCGCCTAGCCTTTGAAGAGGGGATCAACTTTTGGTTTGAAGAAGGGCCAAAACTGTTTTATAGCGATAACCATTTAGGAATGACCGCGGGGATCACGCTAACCTATAACCCACAAGCAGAAACCGATATTACCGACACCACTGCCACCACATGGCGCTATACCGAACGTTTATGCAGTGATGTGCGCATCGATAAAGATTATAACCCTATGCGTCCTTCTTACCCGTTATCACAAGAAACAACGGGTGACGTTCATCAACAACATCCTGTTTTTGAGAGTTATGGACGTTTTCAAGAAGATGCCCATGCTCAACCATTGAATCAACTGCGCTATGAACAATCGCAAAACCATCGTCAAACCGGCTCGGCAAGCACCAACTGTTTTGCATTAATGCCGGGCAAAGTGTTTACCTTAACCAATCACCCGAGTGCGAGAATGAATTCGCGTTGGCAAGTGATCAGTGTTTCGCATCACGGTGTACAGCCCTCTGCGGATAACGGGGGCGGTGAAGGCACCCAGTTGAGCAATCACGTGACATTTATTCCTGGCACACAAGAATGGCGTCCACCTTTTCATTATAAACCTCTGGCAGATGGTGACGAGTTAGCGACCGTAGTAGGACCTGAAGGTGAAGAGATTTATACCGATGAACAAGGTGCGGTAAAAGTTTATTTTCACTGGGATAGACGCGGAAAGCCTGATCATAGTGGTTCGTGTTGGTTGCGCGTTGCACAAGGTTGGAATGGCGATGGCTACGGCTTTATGGCGATCCCGCGTATTGGGCAAGAAGTGATTGTTTCTTATTTAAATGGTGATATTGATAGACCGATTATTACGGGCTGTACTTATAACGGTCGCAATGCCCCACCACTAGATTTACCCAAAGATAAAACCCGAACCACTTTTCGTACAAAAACGCATAAAGGCACAGGATTTAATGAACTGCGATTTGAGGATGCCGGCGGACGCGAAGAAGTGTATTTACATGCGCAGCGGAATCAGAATACACATATTAATCACAATAAATTCCAATATATTGGCAATGATGAATCTCATGAGGTTGCGAATAATCGTAAACATGAGGTTTGTCATAATGAATTTATTCGTATAGTTAATGAGCAAACTCTTAACGTAGGTGCCAATCAATTCGAGCAAATTGGTAAAGATCGCATTACTCGGATTGATAATCATTGGAAAGAAGTGATCTATGCTAGTCATTTTCAAGAGGTAGGTGAAAATAAACAGTGTGATATACAAAATGATTATAAATTGACGGTTGCTGGTGGTATTCATTCCCATACAAAAATACACACGCTTCAAGCGAGTGATACCATGCTAATTAAAGGGAAATCAGGAAGTATTCAAATTGATGCCCAAGGTGTCACCATTACCGGAAATATAACGTTAAGAGGAAATGTTTCTATTACTGGAGGCGCTCCTGAAGTTGTGCCTTCATTAGAGTCTGCTGTAAATGAAGGACTACCGCTAGCAGAAGATTGTCGAGCAAAAGCGTTAAAACAGGATACGCCATAATGACTTCGACAATAAATAAAATCTATCAAAAGTATTGGATTGCGCAATGTCACTATATTCGAAATGGTGAAGAATTCTGTGGTTATATGACATTATTAGGGGAAAATGAAGATCAGGCTATCAGTGAAATGCGTCACTATTTTAGTCAATATAAAGAGCAATATAGTACCGCAGTATATGATGATATTGCCCCTGCAATAACGTTTATAAAAAGCAGTAATAAACTTGAATTATCTTTAATTCGTCAACTTCGTAAGCAAAATAGTGAACAAATAAACGCTATTCTTATTGATGAAAAAAACCTAACAAATCCACTTCCGTCAGAAAAAGGTGATATTTATTATCAAGCAGGCGCCCCTGAGTTTATCAATGGCTGTACATTATATTTAGTGATTGATAGTGGAGAATATTTACGACAAACAGGGCAATCACTCGTTCCTATGCTATATGGTTCTTGTTTACCTTGGCAGCCTCTTTATCAAGGAGAAACACAAACCAGTTTAGAGGATAATGCACCTTATCTAGTACAAATTTTATCTAATAAAGCAGGACAACGATTATTAAATGATTATATGTGTATGCCAAATAAAGGCACATTAGGATTATTTTTAAATAGTTCTAAACCATTTTTTGAATTACATCGTCAACTACGAAAGTTAACTTATTTATATAACCAAAAATTAAATACATGGAATTTTTTCCGTTTTTATGATGTGACTCATTTTATCCCTTTTATTGAGTCCTTAAAGGAAGGGCAACTTCTTAATGTTGTGAGTGGTATCAATGCATTCTATGGGTATAATAAAGAATATATTGATGGTATTAAAATTACATTTAATTCTCATTATTTAAGTCATGATGGAGTCAAGGAATCATTATTTATTAATGAGAAATTGTATAGATATTATTCAAATCTAACATTAATACAGAATATAGCGAAAGCAAAACAATTAATTATTCAATTTTCACCAGATGCAAATGATAATAATACGATTGAATTAGATAACTATTGCTTAAAATTAGCTAATCAAAGCTTTCTAGAAGATATCACACAGACACAAGCTATTTTATATACCTTATTGGCTCGTTATATTAGTGGAGATGATCTTCGAAAATGGGAAGAAGCGACTGAATACGCAATGCCTTATAAACATAACCAAGTTCTTTTTAGCTATCATCGCTATATATATTGTTCAGATAATCAAGGAGTGAACTCATGACGGAAAATAAAATTACAACAGAAACCGAAAAAACGACAAATACAGTTGATGTTGTTCAAAAAATAAATGAAATGAGTCCTCGTAATTTACAGGCAGACGCCGTTGTATGTCCATGTGAAGATGATCATAGAGCAGTATATCCGGTAAGGTATGCTTATTCGAATTTATATGGTAATGAAAATGCAAAGGCTGCATTACCACCATCTATAGAAACATTGCTTAATGCAAGTAGTGTTGATGAAAACCGAGGATTTTCAGCTCGTTTATTACGACAAGGCTGGATCTATATTTTTGAAGAAGGACAGTTTCCAACAAGAAATAATAAAACTGGCAATTTAGTTATTTTCGAACATCAAATAAATTATTCTTATAATGAAAAATTATATAATGATAGTGATGACAGTTCTGAAAGTTTATCTGCAAAAAAAAATGGGACAGCAGAAGAAAAGTTCATTAAGAATACTGTTTTTGTAGATGAAAAATCAGGTGAGTTAACTATTAGTGAAGATAAAAAACAATATCCTTATTTGGCAATAAAAAAAGATGTTATTAATGCATCTTTTTTATTTAGTGATATAGAGTTATCTCCTTATGTTTTAAAAAAGATTATAAAAAATAAAAAATATAGAAAATCTTTTATGCAATTCGTTAACTTAATAGCATTAGAAAAAAATGATTATTGTATTAAACCAACGGCAGATAATATTTCTGCACTTATCGAGGACTATAAAAATGAGGAGAAAAAATTTGAAGCATTTATTGATGAAGCTAAGAAAATAAAACGGGATCTACCGGGTGAATATTTTTCAGAAGTAACAGGAAATATAAGTGTTACGCAAAATTCGAAGAAGCTTGTTAATCAACTTCAGAAAACATTAGATGAAAATGAAAACGCTACTTTAGTAATTCTTTATGACCCCATTGGATATCAAAAAGATATATTATCATTTTATCTCTTTATTACCGGTATTTATACTTTATTTCAAGGGCATTGGAGTTATCCTAATACAGTAGGGACATTTATTAAAAAACTTGATGAACAAACAAAAAATAAAAGTATGTCTCCTGAAGCTGGAAAAGAGCTAAAAGAGATCCTAGATAAAAGTATAAAGTTTGATGCGTTGAATAAATATACAGCACAAATTGAAAGTTGTTATTTAGATTTTCAAAAAATTCAATTAGGTATTGTTAATCTCTACCAAGATTTTTTAACAGATCCTATGATAGCACCTAAAATAGGTGGAATTCAAAACTATGTAGATCATGTTTTTTTAATAAAAGAACAACTAGAGAAAAGCAATGTTTGGCATAGTGATTTTTTAAGAGATCTAGTTAGCTATTGTGAACTTCATTCTACATTATTACATCCATTGCATAGTTCAAAAGCAGGAAAAGAATTGCTTGATTTATTATATTCTTTCAAGCAAGACGATGATTTTTTAGCCGGCTTTGCAAAAGTGATATTTTATATCTTATCTCAAGACAAGGTTAGAGATAAAAGTAATGAGAAATTAATTGAAAAAATACTTCCTGTAGTAAAATCTGCTATTTTTATTTTTTGGGATTCATTAGGTTATGCGTTTACACATACTCATAATAAATTAAAGAATATTTCTGCTCATTCAAGAGGAATTAGTTTAAAAGGAGTGGATATAATCGCTAATAAGATCCTTCCTGCAATTTTATCTTACTTTGGTGTTTATGTAAGTTACACTAATTTTAGTGAAATGACTGGAGAGCAATTTAATAAATTGCTAAATAAGTTAAAACAACAATCTTCATTTTCAATAAACAATCAAAAAGTAATGGAAAAAATGTTTAACTGGAAAGAAAGAATCAAAGGAGCAGGTAACAATGTAGTAATAAATTTGCCAAGTTTTAAATGGATATCCGAAAATTTAAGTACAAGTAAGAATTCAAAGTTAAATAAAAACTCAAATTTTAGTTTTTATGATGTAAGCGCGACAACACTTATTGCAAAAGATGTTTTTTGGCTTGTCAGCGGGATTATAGGTTTGGCTACAGCTAAATATCCAACTGAATTTGAAAAAAGTAATCCATTAGCACTGGAAGCAAAAAATATATTTATATTACAAATAGGGTATAATTTATTTGCAAGTATACAAGCTTTTGTAGATATTCAAAATTCAATACAAAAATATGCAAGTCTTGTTATTAATCCTAGATATAGTACATTTTTAAATAAGGTTAAATTACCTGAAGTTAGTTCTCGATTTAGTAAATTAGCTTTAAATAGATTAACGCAAACAGTTATTATTCTAGGATTTGCACTTCCCTTATCTGAATCCTATTCAGCATATACAATTGGTAATGATGATTTAGCTTGGGCTAAAGTTACTGAAGCTTTTAGTTCATTAGCACTATCCTTAGGTATTTTGGCGTTAGGAACCGAAGTTGGTGTTGCAAATATTTATAACCCAATTGGTTGGGTTCTGATTATTGGTGGTATTTTAGGATTAATAGGTAGTTACATTTATAGTAAAAAATATGATTGGGGAGTATTGGAAAAATTATTACAAAATTGCTTTTGGGGAAGAGGCAGTCAATATATTGCTTATGGGAAAAAAGATAAAAATAGTAGAAGAAAAGATATAGACTATCAGTTAAAACTATACGCCAATAATTTTAGCAAAAATGAAATTTATTTTGAAGTGGAATTACAAGAGTTTTATAATATATTCTTTTCTCCTAAAGTTGAAATAGAAATAAAGAATATTACTTCTAATAACAAGGATTATGAAAAAAAAGTATCTTATAAATTTATATTGCCTAGTTTTAAACCTGGTGTTTCTGATATAGAATATAAATTAGTTGAAAATATATATCTTTCTAATGCAGATGACTATGATTCAGAGAAATATAATTTATCTAAGTATTATAAAGAACTTTCCTTTTTTATGGAGTTTGATTCAAGAAGATACTATTTATCAAATAATAAAAGATATAATGAGCTTTTTAAACAATCACTAGAAAAAGCAGTGGCTAGTTCTATAGAAAAAAACTGTTTTGATAAAGATGGAAACTTTATTGTTAATTTTGATTTTGAATATAAACAAGATATTTATAATCCAACAGAATCTATTCCATCAATTTTTTGGTATTATAAGATTGATGAAGGGAAAAACATTATCTCTCCAAGGAGATATAAAGATTTTGATCTTAACCAAGAATTAATTGGTTTTATTAATGATAAGGTGAATTAATGGCAAGTCTATTTAGTGGTACAAATAATCCTCATAAAATAAAAATGAATCTCTTTAAAGAAGATCAAGATGCTTACAATAAAAATATCAAATTAAAAGATTTTGATTTTTTAAATGAGTTAACTGAAGATAAATGTGAAATTGACTCACCTAATCGAAACCTTATTAAAAATATCGCAATTCCTATCTTTATCGTATTATTTTTTAGTTTTTTTTATCTGATCTATAATAAAGCTGAAAGTATTTACTACGGAAGAGAAGATTTTCAACAAATGGTGGTTATTTTTGAAAAGGATTACAAAAAAGAATATTCAAATCTTAGTGAAGGATGGAAAAAAACTTATGATAAAATTTATCCTTATTTTAATCGAGAGGTTACTTATTGGGATTACCTAACAGCATATTATTCTGGTGAATTTTATCAAGGAACGAAAAATGCCATCTATCTAGAGGTTGCATTATTTTCTATGCCACTAATTGGAATGATACTTATGGGGCTGATTATTTTTTATATGCCTTGGGTAGTTTTAAAAGTGGATAGAAAACGACAAATTCTTTATGTTTGGAATTCCAGACAGTTATTAGTAACGCGTTATCGTGATGCTGAATTTGGTTATGCGGGCACATTAATGTTCTTAAAACTTTATTGTCTTGATAAAAAAACAGGAAAATTAATAGAAGGCTATTTTAAACCTAATATTTCATACTCAACAGGTCTTTTAGTTAGTAGAACGGCTGAAAATAAGCATTTTGTGACTTTTATTAATACGTTTATGAAAGAAGGTCGAGATGCAATAAGTCAGACTAATTATAGTCGAAGAAAACCGTTATTTTGGTTTAATAAAAACCCACTCCCTACTGATTTTGAGCAACAATTAGAACGTACTTTAGTCGAAATCGATAAAGAAAAAGCTAAAAATATGTAGCACAATTCAAGGACGAAAAATTATCTTAAAAAATTACACCACCAATACAAAAAGAACCGTATTAAGCGGTTCTTTGTTGATGATAAATATAAAGAGATAGCCTAGATGGAACTAAAACACAAACTCAGTGATCATTGTGAATCACTATTACAAACAGAAACATCAAAAATGACTCAATATCAAGCTGGTGCGCTTGATTTTGTGGAAAAAATAGATAATTTACGATTAGTCATACGTCATGCTTTTTCTAATGGCAGGACTATGTTAGCGATCCCTTTTGTTATCGGTTTACTTTGGGCTTTCAGCTATGGCATTAAAACAATTTATATTGATCCTTGGAAAAATACAGAATCTATTTTTCTTAGAATATTAGAGAAAAAAGATAACAAAAATAACATAGTTATATTACCTCAGCATAGGGATAATGATGAACTAGAAAAAAAGTATATTCAAAATGGGAGACTTTCTTTTTTAAATTATTGGGATTATTATTACTATAGTAACTCATTTATAAGAGAAAAAAGTATTCTCTTAGATTTATTTTTATTATTAACTCCATTATTATGTTCATTACCAATGATCTATTTTGGATTTATTGCAAGAAATCGACCTTATCTAATATGTGACCGAGAAAAACAATTATTTTATACTTGGGATATGAAAATGAATGTTTATGTTGCTAAATATTCTCAAATCAATTTTTCAGATATTAAACCGACATTAGCACTTATTTTATATCGCGTTGATGAAAATCAAAAATTAATAGAACATAAATATTATCCCAACTTAACGATGTTTAGTTTTTTAGGCGGCGGAAGCAGCAATGATAAAGCATGGGGATTAGGGTATATTACCAAATATTTATTTTATGGATTAGCACCTTTGATTGAAGGTAAGTATACAAGAAAAAAATATTCTATTTTTAGAGAAGCACCTATTCCTAAAGATCTCGATAAACAAATAGAACAACAAGTTCTTCTGGTTGATAACGCATTACCCCCCTGTAAAGAAATCGAAAATAAATTATCGGAAGCAATTAAGCGTTCCATTTAGATTTTTTAATTAAGTTTGATGTTAATAATTTATAAAAGGATATATAAACATGCGTAGCACAATTCAAGGACGAAAAATCATCTTAAAAAATGACACCACCAATACAAAAGGAACCGTATTAAGCGGTTCTTTATTAGCGAAGCAACTTTATGAAATAGCTTGCCTTGGTGATGAAGTCTATTGCCCCGCTTGTCAGCAAAAAGGCAAAATTGTTGAAGGCGATGTCATGATGAAAATAAACAATATCCCCGTCGCATTAGAAGGGCATAAAGTGCAATGCGGTTGTTTGAATGGCTGTGTATTAGTGGCGATGGAGTGATCTGTTTTTAATTAGGCGGAAGCTTCCGCCTAATGTTAGGATCTATATTTTTATCGATATCTAAAATAGAAAAATTATCTACAAAAACTATTTTTTATTGTTCGCAAAAAGTTTAGGTATTTCACGTAAGCACCATGATTTGGCTTCACCCATACTATCTCTTCGCCATGCCATAATAATATTATTTTCATGGTGATATTCAGGGCCAACAACACGTAAACGCCCTTCTTTAATATCATCTTCAATTAAATCAATTGGCATCGTCGCCACACCTAAACCGGCAATTAAAGCACGACGTTTATCTTCAATAGAACTGACCGTTAAACGACGCTGTTTATCTAATAGCAGTACAGTTAAAACTGGGCGTTCTCTTGCGGTATCTGCAATGGCAATACCTCGATATTTTAAGCGAGTTTCTTCTGCTAATGGCTCAGGTTCATTATGGATGGGGTGATCTGGGCTGGCGACATAAACGCTAGTGGTATTGTATAAAGGGCGAAAGTTGATTTCTGATGAAGTGCGAAAATGCATATCAGGTGAAATCACAATATCACACTTACCGCTTTCTAAGCTTTCCCAAGCACCTGCTAAGACTTCTGTCACTAAAGAGAGTTGGGTATTGGATTTTTCAGCTAATTTATCAACCAAAGGAAAGAGTCTAGATGCAGGAGTGAGCGCTTCACAAACAATGGTGATATGAGGCTCCCAGCCTCTTGCTAAGGCTTCTGCATCTGACGTTAATTTGTCAGCAGCCTCAAGTAATATGCGTCCTCTATCAAGCAGCATTCTGCCGACATTGGTAAATTTAGTTCTATGGCCAGAGCGGTCAAAAAGGACAACATCTAAATCTTCTTCTAATTTTTGCATGGTATAACTGAGTGCCGATGGAACTCGATTTAGTTCATCAGCCGCAGCTGCAAAACTCCCTCTACGATCAATGGCATCCATGACTCGTAAAGATTCCAACGTAATTGCTTTGTCTTTACTCATTATACTTATCTCTATCAAATAATTTGATTATAGGCACCAGATTAACTTGCTAACAATAGACAGTCCATACCTCTATGATAAATATATTGATAATCTACTCGAAAAATACCGCTATGATAAAATACAGAACAGCACAACAATGTGGTAAAGCGGATTATGGTTGGCTACAAGCTCGCTACACATTTTCCTTTGGCCACTACTTTGACCCTCATTTTTTAGACTATGGCACGCTAAGAGTTCTCAACCAAGAAGTGCTTGCCCCAAATTCTGAATTTAAAGCAAAGACTTATCCTCATGTTGATGTGGTTAACTTGATCCTTCAAGGAGAAGCGACATACCTTGATAATATGGGACGTACAGTGACGGCAAAAGAAAATGAGTGCTTACTTATTTCACCGCATAATACTGATACATATATAGAGAGAAACAGCAGCCCTGATACACCGTTAACCCGTATTCAGTTGTGGCTAAATGCGTGTCCACAACAAGAAAGCTTAGCTTCACAAAAATTGGCTTTAGATGAAAACTTAAAATATCAATTGTTAGCTTCACCTACCGGTGATGATGGCTCATTAATGTTAAGGCAAACAATTTGGCTTTATCATATTCATTTGCAAGCAGGCGATGAAATTACACTGCCAATAAAAGGTCAAAAAGGCTTTTTACAATCCATAAAAGGTGGTACCTGTTTGCAAACATCAACACAAGAAAATGGGCAAATTCAGTGTGGTGATGGGGCTTTTATCCAAGATAGCCACAGTATCACGTTAAAAAGCTCGGCTGAGTTTCGTGGCTTGTTTATTGATATTATTTCGTGACAGTTGATTTAGATTGGTTTAAAAACAGAAAACCCTCGAAACACAATGTGAATCGAGGGTTTTTTATGAGGTGAGTTGACCGTTAAGCCGGGTTCTGTCGTGGACAACCATTCATCTAGGCCAGAACTTGCGCGCTGGCTCCAGCAACCTACCCGGGTTCAATGCGGGCCGCACCATAAGAACCCCTATTTGGTCTTGCTCCGGGTGGAGTTTACCATGCCACAAACTGTTACCAGTTGCGCGGTGCGCTCTTACCGCACCCTTTCACCCTTACCTGATCCTGTAAACAGGCCATCGGCGGTTTACTCTCTGCTGCACTTGTCGTAGGCTCGCGCCTCCCAGACGTTATCTGGCACCCTGCCCTGTGGAGCCCGGACTTTCCTCCCCTCTATCCGTCTCCCCCGAAGGGACAACGATAAAGCAGCGGTTGTCTAGTCAACTCAGGGTGCGGATTATAGGGATTTTGGTAGAAAATGTATAGCAAAAGAAGCTAAAAAATCACTTTACTCACCTGAAGCTTCACCATTTTGCTCAATGACATGTTTATAGAGTGCGTTTTTCTTCACGCCATAAATCTCAGCGGTGACTGCAGCCGCTTTTTTTAGTGGTAGCTCTTTTTGTAAAATCGCCAGTGTCCGTAATATTTCTGGAGAAAAATCATCATCAACAGGTTTTTCATAACCTTCAACAATTAATACCATTTCACCTTTACGACGGTTTTCATCTTCAAGTACCCATTTAAGTAACTCACCAACAGGCATCCCTTGAATAGTTTCCCACGTTTTTGTTAACTCTCTCGCTAATACTACGTAGCGATCTTCACCCCAAACTGTCACCATATCAGCTAAACTATCTAACAGCCGATGTGTTGATTCATAAAAAATCAATGTACGAGGCTCTTCTGATAATGCGCGTAAACAATCTTGACGACTTTTTGTTTTTGCTGGTAAAAAGCCTTCATAACAAAAACGATCAGAAGGAAGCCCTGCCGCAGAAAGTGCCGTAATAGCAGCACAAGCGCCGGGTAATGGCACAACATTAATGCCATTCTTACGACATTGATTGACTAAATGATAGCCAGGATCGTTAATTAATGGTGTACCTGCATCAGAGACTAATGCGATACTTAGCCCCTGTTGTAATTTGCTGATTAATTGATCCGCTTTTTGCTGTTCATTATGATCATGTAACGCATACAAACGTGCGTTAATAGCAAAGTGCTGTAATAGAAGCCCTGTATGACGGGTATCTTCTGCAGCAATTAAATCGACATGAGACAGCACATCAAGTGCCCGCTGGGTGATATCGCCCAGATTACCAATAGGTGTGGGTACTATGTACAGTGTGGATGTCGTTACCGCTGCTCGATTAGGTTGATTCATTGTTTATTCCGAATGACCGATTTAAAATTGAGCATAATTATAAAACATCACTGGGTACAGTATGCTTTCCTCAATTTTTGTGCGTTTTAAAACAGGTTTATCCTATACTGCGATACTCTCTGCGCTGATTATGTCAGGTTGTACCCTGACGGGGCAACAAGAACAACCTCTCACTCCAGCTGCAAAAGCAGAAATAGAGATGAAACAATTTCAAAAAGTGATTGATGACGCTCAAGGGCTAGCATCTTTAGATGTTATTAGAGCCTATATTGGGTTAGAAACATTAATTACTGATCCTCAGCTACATCAGAAAAATATTGATGAGACATGGCTCACGCTAACCAAACTCACACCAGAGCAACGCCGTGGCGTTGTTATCAAAGCAGATGAAAATACCCTGCAAGGTTGGTTAGATTTACTGAATACTTATGAATACAACAAAGATGATGCTGATAAGTTATCAACAGCAGTTAGAGAATGGCAGACTCGCTATCCTCGTAATCCGGCTGCATTAACCCTTCCTGCATCATTATTACGTCTATCACAACCTTCTGTGAGTACAAGTAGCCAAATCGCATTATTATTACCTTTAACAGGGCAAGCGAAAGTCTTTGGTGAAGCTATTCGCCAAGGTTTCCTTGATGCACAAAGTGGCTTACCGCAACCTCAAGCTATGCCAGCGCCACAAGCGCCTAAAAATGACGATAGCCTTGCGTCAATTTTAGAAGAATTGGGCATCAATAATACAGAAACACCAGCAACAGATACGGCAAAAGAAACAACCGAAAATACGCAAGCGACTCAAGATCAAGAAAAAGATAGCTCAACATTTTCTGGTGATACAACATTACGCTTAGATCCTGTTGCACAAAACTCTCGCCAAGTGATTGTTTATGATACCAATAGCCAATCTATCGATAGTTTACTGAAAAAAGTACAGCAAGACGGCGCTAACTTAATTGTTGGTCCACTGCTAAAACCTGAAGTCATGAAGACGATAGAGCTTCAAAGTGGTTTGCCTGTATTAGCACTTAATGAGTTAGATAATATCCCTTCTGCAACCACAGTGTGCTTCTTCTCGCTTTCACCAGAAGATGAAACACGTAATGCGGCACAACATTTACGTCAGCAACAAAAATCAAACCCATTAATTATTGTTCCTGATAATAAATTTGGCCAAAGAATGGCTCAAACATTTGCTGATGAATGGCAAAGTACGGGTGGTGGCACCGTTTTACAACAAACGTTTAGTTCTGTTGATAGCTTAAAAGCCTCTATTAACCGTGGTGTGGGTATTCGTATGACAGGTACGCCTGTTTTACCAACAGCTAATGCACCTTTACCATTAGAGACGCAATCTATTCCCTCTGCAGGTGGTGCCATTGATTCGGTTTACATCATTGCAACTAGCGATGAATTAACCTTAATTAAGCCAATGATTGATATGGCAATCAGTACCCAAAAACGTCCACCAATTTATGTTAGTTCTCGTAGTAACCAAGGTGGAACAGGTCCTGATTTCCGTATGGAGATGGAGGGTATTCAATTTAGTGATATTCCATTGATGACTGGCGCTAATTTGCCGTTAATGCAAAAAGCATCAAGCAAATTTGCGAACGATTACTCATTAATGCGTCTTTATGCCATGGGAATTGATGCATGGTCATTAGCAAACAATTACAATGATCTGACAAAAGGCACATTACGTTTTAATGGTATTTCAGGTTCATTGCGTGTTGAAAACAACTGTACTGTTTATAGAGAACTTCCTTGGATGCAGTTTAAACAAGGTAAAATTGAACCTGTTGTACAGTAATATATATATTTAGTTATCATTAAAATAAACCGCCATAAAGGCGGTTTATTTTATGAGTGAGATAAAGAAGGAAATCATGGATGATTTTTTCTAAAAGCCCTTATTTTTTAGGGCTATACTATGAACAAAAAGCGCTAAAATATTTACGCCAACAAGGATTAATATTGATTGAGCGTAATGTCCGATATCCCTGCGGAGAAATTGATCTTATTATGCAGGAAAAGAAGACATGGGTATTTGTTGAGGTTCGTTTTAGACGCAATATCTTATTTGGTGATGCAATAAGCTCTATTACGACCGCAAAACGGCGTCGTTTATGGCGGACAGCAAAATGTTGGTTAGCACAACGCCAAGAAAGTATCGAGACTTCAGACTGTCGTTTCGATATTTGTGCATTTAATCAACGCCAGTTAATATGGTTAAAAAACATTCTCGATTATACGGAATTTATTCGTTAAATTAGATTATATAGGTCTTAACGTGCTTGATAGAATCAAAGTCTGCTTTACAGAGAGTATTCAAACTCAAATTGCAGCAGCAGAAGCATTACCAGATGCCATTTCCAGAGCCGCCATGATGATGGTTCAATCTTTGTTAAACGGCCATAAAATATTAAGCTGTGGAAACGGTAGCTCAGCAGCAACAGCACAGCGATTTGCCGCAAGCATGATCCATCGTTTTGAAACTGAGCGCCCAAGCTTGCCTGCATTATCGTTAAACACAGATAGCGTTGTGATGACTGCAATTATGGGGAATCAGCAGCACGATGAAATCTATGCAAAACAAGTGCGTGCATTAGGCCAAGCTGGAGATGTGCTACTTGCTATCTCAACGCATGGTAACAGCAGAAGTATTATTAAAGCCGTTGAAGCTGCTGTTACACGAGATATGACCATTGTTGCATTAACAGGTTATGATGGCGGAGAGCTTGCCGGATTATTAGGTCCTCAAGACGTTGAAATTCGTATTCCATCTCAACGCACCGTCAGAATACAGGAAGTTCAGATGCTAACAGTCAATTGTCTCTGTGATTTGATTGATAATACATTATTCCCACATCAGGATGACTAAGGAGTTACTATGAAATTGCTTCCTATCACTGCAGTGTTGTGTTCTGCACTTTTACTGCAAGGTTGTATCGGCGCAGCTGTTGTCGGCACGGCCGCAGTTGCGGGTAAAACTGCAACCGATCCTCGCTCATTAGGGCAACAAGTTGACGATGGTACCTTGGAAGCGCGTGTTTCTGGTGCTCTAAACAAAAACGAACAAATCAAGAAAAGCAATTCACGTATTGTCGCTACCGCTTATCAAGGCAATATACTGTTAACGGGTCAAAGCCCTGATATGTCTGTTGCGAATACAGCAAAACAAGTCGCAAGTCAGGTTGAAGGGGTAAATAACGTCTACAACGAAGTGCGCCAAGGCGAGCCTGTGACATTAGGCACAGCATCTTCAGATACATGGCTAACAACCAAAGTTCGCTCTCAAATTTTAGGCAGTGATTCAGTAAAATCCTCATCTGTAAAAGTGATCACTGAAAATGGTGAAGTGTTCTTATTTGGTATTTTAACTCGCCAAGAAGGGGCTGCTGTTGCAAAAATTGCCAGCGAAACCAAAGGGGTAGTAAAAGTAACCACCGCATTTACTTACCTTAACTGATCCCATTGCTAATCTCGTTTTTAGATTATCCTGCCAGTATCGGTCTTTATAATAAAATGACCGATACTGGCAGTTTCTTTCTCGACTAAAACTCGCCTTTACTCAACAAGCCGTTAGCGTCTTAGCATCCCTTTATCAATGATAAAATCGATAATCGTTTCCAAGCCCACTTTTTCTTTTAGATTTGTGAAAACATAAGGCTTCACAGGACGCATTCTTGCGGTGTCTGATTCCATGACTTCTAATGATGCACCAACATAAGGGGCTAAATCGATCTTGTTGATCACGAGCAGATCAGAATGGGTAATACCGGGGCCACCTTTACGTGGAATTTTTTCACCTTCGGCAACATCAATGACGTAAATGGTTAAATCAGCAAGCTCAGGGCTAAATGTCGCACTTAAGTTATCACCACCGCTTTCCACAAAAACGATATCAAGATTTTTGTGGCGCATGGCTAATTCTTCAACCGCTGCCAGATTCATGGATGCATCTTCACGAATCGCAGTATGAGGACAACCTCCCGTTTCGACACCAATAATACGATCCGCATCTAATGCTTCAGCACGCGTTAAGATCTTGGCATCTTCTTGGGTATAAATATCGTTAGTCACAACCGCGATTTCATAAGTGTCGCGCATTGCTTTACAAAGAACTTCTAACAGTGCGGTTTTTCCTGATCCAACAGGGCCACCCACACCAATACGTAGTGGTTGATTATATTCTTGCATATAGATTTCTCATGAACGAAAAAGTCGAGTGTATTGTGTTTCATGGCGACTACTGGCAATAATTTGTGCGGGTGTAAAACTCCCAATATCTTCCGTTGGCCAATGTGCGGATTGCTCAACAATGGCAGGGATTTGCTCTGCTAAGCTAAACAATATTTTCTGCCCCGCACTTTGCCCTAATGGGATCAGCTTTACGCCTGACATCACTGTATTTTCAAGCCAACCCCAAGCATAAGCACAACATAACTTTTCAGAGGAAATATTCCATTTCACCGCAGCTAACGCAAACGCCATAAGTTGTGTCTGTTTTACACATGCTTGTAAAGTGTCATCTAACTCAATATCTAATTGAGGAAGTAAACGAGCAAAAGCGATACCTCGTTGGCGCTCTTCTTGTCTTAACTCTTTCGTTTCACGACTTGCGACAATAAAATCACACCAATATCTCACTTCACTCATTTTGGCTTGTGCCAAATTTTCTTGTAATCGCCGTAAGATAGGAAGCTCTAACATTGCTAACGTGCTGGCCATTTGGGTACTTAGCCAATCCGCTAATGTTTGAGGACAACAAACCCACCCCTTTTCAATCGCCCACTCTAACCCTTGAGAATAAGTAAACGATCCCACGGGTAAAGAAGGACTGACTAATTGATATAAGCGCAGATCTGCAAGCATCAATAAGCTCTCTATTCAAATAATTAATGATGATGGTGATCGTCATGAGAGTGATGATAATGACCACCTGACGATCCGCCATAAGCGCCCGGCTCCGGTTGGTATTTCTCTAAACCCACCACCACATTAGCGCCTAAACCTCTCGCCATATCATCTAAAACATGATCATGAAAATAACGACACCAACCCGCTTCGATTTGTAATGGAACGTGACGATTGCCTAAGTGGTAACAAACACGAGCCAATAACAGTGGATCGTCACTATACACGGTTGAAACTTGCTCTTTTGCCGCTTCAATCGTTACCAGCGTATTATCTTCTGATAGTAAGATATCGCCCTCTTTTAGCACCGTACCACGAGGCAAAAATAACCCCGCTTCTTGCCCATCACTTAATGTCACTTTTAAACGGCTTTTGGTTCTTTCATCCATCGTCAAACACAAAGTAAGCGCCTGTTTTTCTGACGTTGCCGTTTCAAGTGCTTTTTGTTTATCAATAAGTTGAGTAAATCTTTTCATTCTCTATATTCTCGGTAACACGCTGATTAAAACAGGAAATAGCGCTGTGCCATCGGTAATTGTGTTGCAGGCTCACACACTAATGGCACACCATCCGCTTTCACAATATAGGTTTGAGGATCAAGCTCGATATGAGGCACATAACTATTGTGGATCATCGATGCTTTAGTAATATTACGACAACCTTTAACACGCCCAATTAAGCTCTTTAAGCCCAGTTTTTCAGGCACACCTGTGTCAATCCCTGCCTTCGACATAAAGATCATCGACGTTTGATATTTCGCTTTACCTAAACATGCATACATTGGACGATAATGCACAGGTTGAGGTGTTGGAATAGCCGCATTAATATCACCCATAGGTGCATAAGCCACCATGCCACCTTTCATGATCAATGCGGGTTTCACACCAAAGAAAGCCGGCTCCCATAACACCAAATCAGCGAGTTTTCCTTTCTCTATTGATCCCACTTCATGTGCAATGCCGTGTGCTAATGCGGGGTTAATCGTGTATTTCGCTACATAACGTTTAATACGATGATTATCGCTTTCAGGAGTGTCACCTTCTAATGTGCCACGTTGCAATTTCATTTTATGCGCACATTGCCAAGTGCGAAGAATAACTTCACCAACACGCCCCATTGCCTGTGAGTCTGACGACATAACAGAAATAGCGCCCATATCATGCAAAATATCTTCCGCAGCGATAGTTTCACGGCGAATACGAGATTCAGCAAAAGCCACATCTTCAGGAATGGAAGGATCAAGGTGATGGCAAACCATCAACATATCAAGATGCTCATCTACCGTGTTAATGGTATAAGGCATTGTAGGATTGGTTGAAGCAGGGAGAATATTTGGCTCTCCGACTGATTTAATGACATCGGGTGCGTGCCCACCTCCCGCGCCTTCGGTGTGGAAAACGTGGATCACACGACCCGCAATTGCTTTCACGGTTTCTTCATAGAAACCGCCTTCATTTAAAGTGTCAGAGTGAATAGCAACTTGCACATCCATTTCATCGGCAACATTAAGGCAGTTATGAATTGCCATTGGTGTTGCGCCCCAGTCTTCATGAATTTTTAGACCAATAGCACCCGCTTCAATTTGCTCACGAACGGCTTCAGGTTGACTCACACAGCCTTTACCGAATAAACCAACGTTAATCGGAAGCTCATCAACCGCTTCTAACATGCGGTGCATGTTCCAAATACCCGGCGTTACTGTCGTTGCATTTGTTCCAGCTACTGGCCCTGTACCACCACCAATAAACGTGGTGACACCAGAAACTAAACCTTCTTGTGCTTGTTGCGGGCAGATAAAGTGAATATGCGTATCAACGCCACCAGCAGTAATAATTTTACCTTCGCCAGCAACCACTTCAGTGGCAGGTCCTACAACAATATCCACGTTAGGCTGTACATCAGGATTACCGGCTTTACCGATACCCACAATGCGACCATCTTTAATACCGATATCCGCTTTTACGATCCCCCAATGATCTAAAATAATGGCGTTTGTAATAAGCACATCGACACATTCAGCATTGATGACTTGGCTCTGCCCCATACCATCACGGATAACTTTACCACCACCAAACTTGACCTCTTCGCCATAAGTGGTGAAATCTTTTTCAATTTCAAGAAAAAGCTCCGTATCGGCTAATCGCAGACGGTCGCCAGTTGTGGGGCCAAACATATCTGCATAAGCTTGACGTGAGATAGTTTTCATTTTTTCTCACTCTCCAATTTACCCATCACTTTGCCATGAAAACCGTAAATTTCACGTTTTCCTGCGAAAGCCACCAATTCGACTGTACGACTTTGACCGGGTTCAAAGCGAACCGCCATGCCCGCTGGAATATTTAAACGAAAACCCAAAGTGCCTTCTCGTTCAAATTTTAATGCGTCATTCACTTCATAAAAATGATAATGAGAGCCGACTTGCACGGGTCTATCGCCATGATTGGCAACCTGTATTGTTTTTGTTTCTCGACCTGCATTAAGTTCGATATCGCCTAATGCTTGGTTAACTCTAATTTCACCGGGTATCATGTTGTTACCTACACAATAGGATCGTGAATAGAAACAAGCTTTGTGCCATCAGGAAATGTGCATTCGACTTGAATGTCTTTGATCATTTCTGGCACCCCTTCCATGACTTGTTCTGCTGTCAAAACAGTGCGACCTTCGCTCATTAGTTGGGCAACCGTTTTACCCTCTCTCGCCCCTTCCATAATGGCACAACTGATCAGTGCAACCGCTTCAGGATAATTAAGCTTAAGCCCTTTTGCTAAACGTCTTTCAGCAACAAGACCCGCGGTAAAAAGCAGTAATTTATCTTTTTCTCTTGGTGTTAATTCCATTTCTGCTCCTAAAATTAACGATTATGTCGCCCATATACGAGGCGGCTCAGGACAATACCCTAACCAGTGTTGTCTAACGGTTTGCCAAACTTGAGCAAAACACGCCATCATTGGCTCTGTTTGAGAGCCTAATAACCGTAAAACTAAAATACCGTCTACATCCGTTAAGCCATATTCGATAACATGATCGTAAGCGGCTGAGAAAGCCTCGATACTTTGTTGAATAAGGCTTTTTAATTCGTCTGTTGCGGGATAAATATAAAGTGATCCCAACATCGGAAACTCACGCATGGCAGCCGATCTTTTTTGCAAACCATCGACAAAAAGCGACTCAGTTAATGTTAGCTTTTCATCGATATAGAAATTTAAACGCCCTTTTACATTGCCATTTTCAAACCATTCATTTAAAACGGGGCGACCAAAACATTGGATTTCCCAGCCAATAAATCTGGCTGTAGATGCAATATGAATATGTGTTTCTAGGCGAACTTGCGCTTCAGGAAAAAAGATATTTTCTTGAGGTAACCACTCTAAAAAGCCATTAGCTGCCACTTTTAAGGTTTGAATTTGCCGAGCAACACCGCCTGCACTACGGTAAAACTTAGTAGCTCCGGGTGTTGTGAGCAACGCGTGCGCTTGAGGCTGCACATCAATATTGATCAATAGCTTATCGCCACCAACCACGCCGCCTGGGGGATGAAGCAAATAGGTGTGTGCAATACCTTGCTCAGGATAAAAAGGACGCTGAACCATTAATGGGCCAATATGGCGTTTTTCTGTAAGACGTGTTATTTCGCGTTTTACTTCATAGCGTAAAACGATTTCAGCAAGCCAACCCTTTCCTGAAAAGTCAGACATACTCACTCCTGCCAACTCGGCAAAATTATCAATAAATCAGGAAAATACGTGAATACATACAGCGCTATCCATAAGATGAATCATTCAAAATCAAATAGAAAATAAGCTAATGAATGTTGGATAGGGTGTGGATAAAAGACAAACAGTAATATCCTAAGAACAGGATAATCTCCTTCGTCTGTGACGCGCGATTCTACACCTTATTACGAAAAATGCGTTTTGAATAAATAACAATTTATTTAGAAAAAATAACACTGTTTAAAATAAATATAAAAAATGAGCAAATATCTATATTGTCATGTTTTATCAACAAGATTATATTCTGCTGCATGCTGATTCTGCTTTGCATGACAACACCTGTTTAAATTAGAATAAACTCTCTATTATTATTCTAGACGTGGCTTATTAATTTATACAACAAATGAGCTAATTTTGAGTATTGTTCATTTAAGCAAGATTGATGCTTAACTTGCCTACGGTATATCGGAGATCATGGAATACAAACACATCCTGTCCTCTAACCAAATATCTTTAAAAACGTTTTACATCGAAAACCCGATGATAGCGATGGTTAGTGGCGCAAAAGGTACAATTTGCATCAATGGACAAACTATTGATGTATCTAGCCATTTAACGCTGATTATTCCGAAATACAGTCAAGTTTCTTGCGATATTGTCAGCCAATTTACGCATAAATCTATTGAACTACACACGCTTGTGTTATGTGAAACAGAGCTTCAATCTGTTTTCTCTTTATTAAAGCCTTTCATTAAATCTAGCTCGCCACTAACAAGCCATCTTCCTTCTTACCATTTATCGACTCCTGAAGTAATAAAAAGTAATTTTGGAATTTTAAAACAGTGTTTACCGCTACCACATGGCTCTCCATCACAAGAAACCATGTTTATGCAGCAGTGTTTGTTCTTTATTTTAATGGCGGTGTATCAGGCTGGTGTGGATATTCTAAATATCTTTCGTTTTAACTATGATGAACCGAAAAATCAGGCGATTACACATTTAATAACACAAGATCCACAACGAAAATGGCATTTAGACGATGTCGCAAAAACATTGTTTACGACGCCATCGACATTACGTCGGCATTTAAATAAAGAAGGGGTTTCATTCTGCCAATTGCTATTAGATGTCAGAATGGGGATCGCCTTAAACTACCTTACATTCTCTAATTACTCGGTATTTCAAATCAGCCATCGTTGTGGATTTGGCAGTAATGCTTATTTTTGTGATGCCTTTAAACGTAAATACGGCATGACGCCGTCACAGTTTCGTATTCAATCTCGTCAAGCTAATGATCCATCGACAATAAACAAAATGTCAGAAAAAATTGCAGAGCCAGAAAATAAAGTGTTTCCAATCTTATAAAAGTGTTACAAATTGTTTTTCTTTAAAAAGGATATTCCACCCATTAACCGCATCTGATTTAAGATCCACTGTTGCCGTTTTAGGGTATAAGCAGAAGGTTTATTTACGTGATAAATATGCGGATTAGGTAATACTGCAGCTAATAATGCAGCTTCATGACTTGTAAGTTGTTTCGCTGGCTTTCTAAAATAGTGTTGAGATGCCTGCTCTACACCGAAGATCCCATCGCCAAATTCAACAATATTCAGATACACCGTTAAAATACGTTTTTTTGACCAAATAAGCTCCACAACGGGCGTCATTCCCGTCTCAAGCCCTTTTCTTATCCAACTACGACCATCCCATAAAAAGAGATTTTTGACCGTTTGCTGAGAAATAGTCGATGCACCACGTAATGTTTTCCCGTTGTTATGATTTTTTTTGAAAACTTTCTCAATAGCATCAAAATCAAAGCCCCAATGTTTGGGGAAATTTTGATCTTCAGAGGCAATAACGGCTAAATACATCACAGAAGCTATCTCTTCTTCACTTACCCAAGTGGAATGTGATACATAAGAGAAATCAAACTCACTCCAAGCAGAAATTTGTCTTTGAACCATCACAGCAGAAAAAGGCACGGGCAAAAAAGAAAACAGCACAACTGTTAACAGCCATAAAGCAATTAAAATAATTAATAGTTTCTTTAACTTTCTCACCAGTACCATCTGCTGTTTTTACCTACTATTTATGCCATCTCAAGGACTTTCTTAACCAGTTTCTCAATACCGACCTGTGCTTGTGCAATAGATTGTGCAAGCATATAAGCAGGGGTTGTGACAACACGGTATTTTTCATCAACAACAATATCATCAACCGGACAATCTATATGTATACCGCCCATTTTTTCAATTGCACGCGCTGTTTCTGCGTCGTTTCCAATTGTTAATTTCACTGGAGCATTTAACATTTTTGGTAACATTACAGGTGCAATACATATTAGCCCTAATGGCTTATTTTGCTGATGCATTGCTTGTACAAATCTTAAGAGATCTTTGTTAATTTCACAGTCACTTCCTTTTGTGGCGAAATTGCATAAATTCTTCGCCGCACCAAAGCCACCAGGAATAATGACAGCATCAAAGTTTTCAGCCTTTGCTTCTGATAAAGGGGAGATTTTTCCACGAGAAATACGAGCAGATTCCTCCATCATATTCCTTTTTTCTGATTTTTCTTCACCTGTAATATGATTAATTACAGTTGGTTGTAAATCATTAGGTGAAAAATAATGAACTTCAGCATTATTTTGGCTTAAAGCAAGCATTGTGAGCACTGATTCATGGATTTCGCTCCCATCAAATACACCACAGCCACTTAAAATTACCGCAATTGATTTCATATCTTTCTCCGTTTGTAGTAGATTACTAGTTACCCATTTATAGGTGTAAACACCAATCGGCATCACATATTTAAATGTTTCTTGTAACAAAAAAACTTATCTTTGCTATTTTGTTGCTTGTATGATGTATGGAATAGTTTCATCCTATTCGCCTATGTAATGAGAATCAAAAAAAGCGGATAGAAAAGTTTCCCTGGTGTTGGCGCAGTATTCGCGCACCCCAACCTTCGGTTGGGGTTATTTTTTTCTAGCGTCTGATAACCAGTTTCTTAAACTTTCCACATCCTTTCTCCAATCTCTTTCTAACTCATCTACCCACTCTTGCACATTGTCCCACCAAGCTGGTAATTCCGATGATTGGATTTGTTTAGCGAGTTGCTGTAAATGTTTTAAACCAATAGAACCCGCAGCCCCTTTAATTTTATGTCCTTCCTCTGAAATCCCCTTCTCATCACGAGCTGTTAAGTTAGATTCAAGGACTGACATATAACTAGGCATCATCTTTTCAAAAACATCTAGACCATCAGTGATTAATTGAGGTCCGACAAGTTCGATGTATTGATTCAGCATGTCTATATCTAATAATTCTTCATTTTTATTCAACAATTCCGATGACTCATTACATGGCACAGAAACCGCACCATCACCCCAGAATTTATTGATAATCGCGGTAAGTGCATCCACAGAAAGTGGTTTGCTTAGCACATCATTCATTCCCGCATCTAAATACTCTTTTTTATCTTTCAAAACATTTGCTGTTAAAGCGATAAGAGGGGGAAGTTCATTACTGTCGAATTCTTTGCGTAATTTTCTTGAAATATCGAACCCAGTCATATCCGGTAGTTGAATATCTAATAGCACTAAATCATATTCATCCGGCTTAAACATCGATAGCGCTTCTTGCCCTGTCATTGCGACATCAACGGTATTACCCAGTTTTTCTAAAACAGAGCAGGCAACAATCACGTTAAGTTCAATATCTTCAACAAGCAGAATATTTAAAGCGGGTAATAATAGTTCATCATCACTTTCGATATCGTGGCGCTCTTCAATCGCAGGAGCGACGATAGAGAGCGTAAAGGTAGAACCCTCACCTAACTCACTCTCAACACGAATATCACCGCCCATATGCTGTGCTAGGCGTTTTGAGACCGCAAGCCCGATACCCGTTCCCGTTGCAGAACGACCACCTTGACTATCATTGACTTGATAGTACATGGCAAAGATCTTCTCAAGCTCACTTTTTGGAATGCCAATTCCGCTATCTTTCACTTCAAAGAACAACTTATCTGGCGCTTCTTGCCAAATACGTACTTTGATTTCACCTTCTTGGGTAAATTTCACCGCATTACCAATGAGATTCCATAAAATCTGGCGTAATCGAGTTCCATCAGAGGTTATCTTGTGCGGTAGCGTTTCTTCTGCTTCGAGTGTGAATTTCAATCCTTTTGGCTGTACTAACAGCCCAGACAGGTTTTCTAAATCAGAAATAAATTCCGTGAAGTCAATGGGCTGATTATCTAACTGAATTTTTCTACGCTCAATTTTGTCCATCTCAATCACATCATTGAAAATATTCCCTAACGTAATCGCACTCACATGGATCGTTTTTAAGTAATTGAGTTGTTCTGGTGAAAGTTCGGTATCCAATAAAATACGGCTTAATCCAACAATACCATTTAGCGGTGTACGCAATTCATGGCTGATTGTTGAGATAAAGGTGGTTTTATCACGGCTCGCGTTCTCTAACGCGTCTTGATAGCGCTTACGCTCTGTAATGTCACGTCCAAAGCCCATTAAGCCATGGCGTTTACCAATACGATCATAAAACGGCACTTTGCGTAGTTCAAAACAAGCCTTGCGACCATCAGGATAAACTAACCACTGCTCATAAGTGAGTGACACATTATGACGGAAGACTTTTTCATCCGTTTCCATCACTTTTGCAGCAATATCTTCGTCATACACATCAAGTGGGGTTAAACCGATAAGTTGCTTCTCACTTTTACCTGTCAGTAATTCCGTCGCGCGGTTACATCCTGAAAATTCATTATCTTCATTGCGGTAATACACTAAGTCAGGAGAGGCATCTAGGAATGAACGTAGAAGTGAGGATTGTTGTTCAAGCTCGATTTGCGTCAATTCACGACGCTTCATTTCACTTTTTAGTTTTTCTAGTAGTTCAAGGTGCGCTTTTTCAACTTTTTCACGCTCTTGAATTTCCAAGTTTAATTGCTCAATATTCTCTTTTAATTGAGAGTTAAGCTCTAAGTCGCGCTGGCGCATTACACCGAGTTTATCCACCATACGAGATAAACGGCGTCGTGACTCTTCAAGTTGTTCAACCACAACAGAGAGAAAATAGACAGCCCAAGGCGTAATAATCAGCCCAAAGAAAATAGAGCGAACAAGGTCAATACTGGTAACATCACCTGCAAGCAAGAATGTCACCGCCATTTGAACAACCATCGCTAAAACAACTAATGCAGAAGCTAACAATAATGAGAAGCGAATTAGCCCCAGCCTCATCATTAAGTCAACGTAGTATTGGGCAAGCCCTTTGAGCAATTTCATTGAAAACTCCAATATATTGAATCTATGGAATGATAACCCAAAAATGAATTGGCGCAGTGGCGAACATTCAGAAATCTTGCTAAGAGTGTTTATTTCTCATTACTTTGTTTGATTTCACCCTCTATTTTCTCTCAACGAATCTATTCACAACACATGCATTCATGAAAATAATACAAAACCAAGCAACATAAACGATAGCAATATCAACAATAAATAGACCTTATTAAAAAAAATTCAATTTGTCTTTTTTTATACAAAATGTATAAAAACAATAAAATTCCAAAATCAATATATTCAGCAGAATAACTCACTAGCTGTTCTTATCATTAAAGGATGAGATAAAGCTAAACCACTCAAATAAAGTGATATAGCTCACATTAAAAAATCACTCCTATACTATTTTAAAATAGAATAATTTAGTTATTAATCAATATATTAAAATAAAAAATTCCTTATCTATTTTATCTCAGTCAAATATCCCTACACATTGACCTGATTTTTATTTATCGATAAGTTGAAAAGGCATTGCATAGCAATATAAAAAACACACCAAGCTAGGCAAACACAACATCACCCGACTGAGCACCCATAAATTTACCTACATACTTAGAGCCAAAACGTTCCTTTTGCGCTCTTTTTTGAGGCGCCCAGTAAACTAAGTAGGAAGCAAAAAAATGCTCTATCAAAAGACACAGGAAAAAGACAATTGTGGATTTGGGTTGATCGCGCATATTGAAGGGCAAGCCAGCCATAAGATTGTCAGAAATGCCATACATGGTCTTGCCAGAATGCAACATCGTGGTGCGATTCTTTCTGATGGTAAAACCGGCGATGGGTGCGGATTACTCTTACAAAAACCAGAGCGTTTTTTCCAATTAGTTGCACAAGAAAAAGGCTGGCATCTAGCAAAAAATTACGCCGTCGGGATGCTATTTTTAAGCCAAGATCCCAATATCGCCAAACAATGTCGGCTCATTGTCGAAGAAGAACTACAACGTGAAACGCTTTCCATTGTTGGTTGGCGTAAAGTGCCTATTAACACGGATATTTTAGGCAGCATTGCCCTTTCTTCTCTCCCTTTAATCGAACAAGTTTTTGTTAATGCCCCCGCAGGCTGGCGGATAAGTGATATTGAGAGACGACTCTTTGTTGCCCGCAGACGCATTGAAAAGCGCATTACTGACAATGATTTTTATATTTGTAGTCTTTCTAATTTGGTTACGGTTTATAAAGGTCTTTGTATGGCCATCGATCTACCGCGTTTTTTTACCGATCTTGCTGATCTTCGTATGGAATCTTCAATTTGTTTATTCCACCAGCGTTTTTCAACTAATACCACTCCTAGATGGCCACTTGCACAACCTTTTCGTTATTTAGCACATAACGGTGAAATTAATACCATCACAGGTAATCGCCAATGGGCCAAAGCGCGTGCCTATAAATTCCATACTCCACTTATTCCTGATTTACAAAGTGCTGCTCCTTTTGTCAATGAAAGTGGCTCCGATTCAAGTTCACTCGACAATATGCTAGAACTTTTTCTCAATGGCGGTATGGATATTGTTCGCGCAATGCGATTGTTAGTGCCACCTGCATGGCAAAATAATCCACAAATGGATGAAGATCTTCGTGCCTTTTTTGATTTTAACTCAATGCATATGGAGCCTTGGGATGGCCCTGCGGGCATTGTGTTATCAGATGGTCGTTATGCCGCATGTACGCTAGATAGAAATGGTTTGCGCCCTGCTCGCTACGTTATCACCACAGATAACATCATCACTTGTGCTTCTGAAATTGGTATTTGGGATTATCAACCTGATGAAGTGCGAGAAAAAGGACGCATCGGCCCCGGCGAGTTAATGGTTATCGATACGCATCATGGGCGTATTTTGCATTCTGCCGAAACGGATGAAGATTTAAAAAGACGCCATCCTTATAAACTGTGGCTAGAGCGCAATGTTAAACGATTAACACCGTTTGAAGAGTTACCAGAACAACAAGCCACAGGACAACGCGCCTTTGATGACGCTTTATTAGCCACGTATCAAAAACAATTTGCCTATAGCCAAGAAGAGCTTGAAAGCATTTTACATGTGCTTGCAGAAAACGGGCAAGAAGCCACAGGTTCAATGGGTGATGACACCCCATTTGCTGTACTTTCTCAACGCCCTCGCCTTATTTATGATTATTTCAGACAAAAATTTGCGCAAGTAACAAATCCTCCTATAGATCCATTAAGAGAAGCACATGTCATGTCTTTAGCGACTTGCATTGGACGCGAGATGAATGTGTTTTGTGAAGCGGAGGGACAAGCACATCGGCTGAGTTTTAAATCGCCTATTTTGCTTTATAGCGACTTCCAACAGCTTATTAATCAAGAAAATCCTTATTACCAATCTGTTCATCTTGATATCACTTATCAACCAACAGAATGCAATTTAGAAACAGCGTTACGCCAATTATGCGCAAAAGCACAACAGGAAGTTCACCGTGGTGCTGTATTATTGGTATTATCAGATAGAAATATCACTAAAGAGCGATTGCCTATTCCTGCTCCTATGGCAGTTGGCGCCGTACAAAAAGCGTTGGTAGATAATAACTTACGTTGTGATGCCAATATCATTGTAGAAACGGCAAGTGCTCGTGATCCTCACCATTTCGCCGTATTACTCGGATTTGGTGCTACTGCTATTTATCCTTATCTTGCTTATGAATCTTTAGCGCAACGTGTTGATAAAAAAATCCTGCAAGCAAGCTATGCCCAAGTGATGCTCAATTACCGTAACGGCATAAATAAAGGCTTGTATAAGATCATGTCCAAAATGGGCATTTCAACTGTTGCTTCTTACCGTTGCTCTCAACTTTTTGAAGCTGTTGGATTAAATGATAGCGTTGTCGAACTCTGTTTTGCGGGCGTTGATAATCGGATTAATGGTGCCGATTTTAGCGATTTTGAACACGATTTATTTAATTTGTCTAAGCGGGCTTGGTTAACTCGCCATCCTTTAGACGCGGGTGGTTTATTAAAATACGCCCATAAAGGGGAATACCACGCCTATAACCCTGATGTCGTGCAAGCACTACAAAAAGCCGTAAATAGCGGGGAATATGCCGACTATCAGCATTATGCAAACCTTGTGCAACAGCGTCCAATTACAACCTTACGCGATATGTTAGT